>NZ_JAROCA010000016.1 GCF_030732005.1 Tigheibacillus jepli
GGCTTTGCGGACGATGACACCCGCTTTTTATTTTTAAGCAGAAAAAGAAAATGGGTACATCGCAAAAAGCTTAAAAGGACAAATCTGTATAAATCAGCCCGGAAACATGTTAGAATAATGTAATAGTATTGAAAACGAATGGGGTGTCGAGATGAGTTCGATTGATAAAACAATGAAGTTTAATTTTTCCGAAGAACCATTTGAAAAAGATATTAGGGACATCCTGCAGAATGTTCATCAGTCACTGAAGGAAAAGGGGTATAATCCGATCAACCAGATTGTCGGTTATTTGCTGTCCGGTGATCCGGCTTATATTCCCCGCCACAAAGATGCACGCAACCTGATTCGCAAGGTGGAACGAGACGAGCTTATCGAGGAATTGGTGAAATACTATCTTGGCGAACGAAAGGGAACTAAATGAAAATAATCGGGCTGGATGTTGGTTCCAAAACAATCGGCGTAGCCATTAGTGATGAACTTGGCTGGACAGCACAGGGACTGACAACGATACAATGGGATGAAAATGATATCCATTCAGCAGATGCACCGCTTGAAAAAATCATTTCGGAATACACCATTGAAAAAGCAGTTGTAGGCTTGCCGAAAAATATGAATGGTACCATCGGAGAAAGAGGACAGGCCTGCGAAAAGTATGCCAAGTATATTGAAAATAAATTTCAAATTCCGGTTGAATTGTGGGACGAGCGTCTGACTACAGTTGCAGCGGAGCGAGTATTGCTTGAAGCGGATATGAGCAGGAAAAAACGGAAAAAAGTCATTGATAAAATGGCTGCAATCATGATTTTGCAAGGCTATCTTGACAGCAAATAATATGAATAGGTGGTGTAAATTTGGGACTGGAAGAAAAGGAACGAATTATCATTCCGGATGAAAATGGTGAAGAACATTTATTTGAAGTGTTGTTTACGTTTGACGTGGACGAAACGGGACAATCTTATATAGCAGTTGTACCGGCAGAACAAAAAGATGATGATGAAGTTGAAGTTTATGCCTTCAGGTACGAAGAAAAAGGGCAGGAAGACGATTTATCCCTTTTCCCAATTGAAGAAGATGATGAATGGGAACTGGTTGAGGAAATGTTGAATACCCTTGCAGACGAAGAAGAACATGATCATCAATAAACAGGTACAATATCAAAAGGCTGATGCTGTCCAGCAGGCATCGGCCTTTTGGTTTGATGTGCATGAAGCGTTCGTAACTTTCGATAAACACCAGTGGAGCATCCCAAAAGTTCTTTACGAATCAATATGAGCGCACATTATATGTAAACAAAAGGTAGTTAGATTTATGCAAAAACTGTTGATTTGAACGAAAGGTGGAGACTCATTAGCCGTCCGCGGAAAGCGAGTATATTCCATTTGCAGCACTTGAAGTGAATATGCTTGTTCAGATTCCATAAAAGGTTTTGGAAAGGATTTTAAAACATTCCACTATCGTTCAGCCGACAAAAGACCATGCTGAATAAAGTTTACGAATGTATATCTTGTCGAGGTATAGCACATCGTGTGTTTTTTTAGTATAATATACCGGACGAGAGGAGTAGTTATATGGCAGGAAACAAGGATAAAAAAAATGCTTATAAAAAAAACATGCTCCAAAGAAGCGAGGAGGCCAGAACAGTACGCAAAATTGTTTCGATTATTTTGATCTCCCTGGTTCTCATATTAATTGTAGGCGGTATTTCTGGATATATGTACATAAAATCGGCATTGAAGCCGCTTGACGCAGATAGTCAAAAGAAAATAAAAGTAGAAATACCCATGGGATCTTCCACATCGCAAATCGGACAAGTTTTGGAAAATGATGGGGTTATAAAGGATGGTAGGGTATTTCGCTTTTATGTAAAATTTAAAAATGAATCCAATTTCCAGGCAGGAAAATATACATTCCAGCCTTCAATGACACTGGACGAAATTGTTGCCTCCTTAAAAAAGGGAAAGGTAATGCAAGAAGCAATCTATAAGATAACCATCCCTGAAGGAAAAACAATGAAACAAATCGCACAAATCTATGCAAAGAAAACACCAATGAAAGAAAAAGACTTTTTGAAAAAAGTAAATGATAAAAAGTATGTGCAAAGTCTGATTGATGAGTATCCTTCCATTCTAACGAAAGACATTTTGAGCAAAGACATTAAATCGCCACTGGAGGGCTATTTATTCGCCGCAACGTATAATCTCTATGATGAAAATCCATCTGTTGATAAAATCATAAAAATGATGCTTAACAAAACGGAGGAGATTGTAACGCCATACTTGGCTGATATAAAAGAAAAAGATTTGACAATCCATGAAGCAATCACACTTGCCTCACTAGTTGAAAATGAGGCAAGCTCGAAAAAACAGCGTAAAAAAATCGCAAGTGTATTTTATAACCGTATGGCAGACGGTATGAAACTGCAGACAGACCCCACGGTGCAATACGCATTGGGGAAACATAAATCAAAAGTGTTGCTAAAGGACCTGGAAGTAGATTCACCGTATAATACGTACAAAATAAAGGGCCTGCCCGTAGGACCAATTTCCAATTTCTCGGAAGACTCCCTGACTGCTGTCGTTCATCCGGCTAAAACGGATTATAAATACTTTCTGCATGACGAGGATGGAAACATCTATTATGCCAAAACATTTGATGAACATTTGAAACTGAAAAAGAAACATATTAAATAATGGATGCTCGCCGGTTTACATGTCCATATCCGTTTTGTGATGGTTGATTGTTGTATGCAATGAAAAAATGGTATAGTGTAAAAGAGGTATTTTGATGGAAGAACAAATGAAAAATTATTTGGCCAGTTTAATGCCACCCGAGCCGTCATGGGTGCAAGAGCTAAAAGCCCAGGCCAATACTGATAAAATACCAATTATGGAAGATGCCAGCATGCAATTGCTTATGCAGCTGATTCGTATCAAACAGCCCGATAAAATCTTGGAAATTGGGACAGCGATCGGTTATTCCGCACTTCGCATGTCCCAAGCTTATCCGGATGCTCATATTATTACATTGGAAAAAGATGACATACGCTATAATCAAGCGGTTGTCAATATTGCCAAACTGAACAAAGAAAACGTTATACACCCTGTGCTGGGCGATGCCTTAGAAGAGATGGAAAAATACATTTCAGAGGGGCGGCGTTTTGATTGTATCTTTATCGATGCAGCCAAAGGCCAGTATAAACATTTTTTTACATTGGCGGACAAGTTGTTAAATCACCAGGGAATGATTGTAACGGATAACGTATTGTTCAGGGGATTCGTAGCAATTGACCAATTTGAACATCCAAGGTATCAGAAAATGGTAGCTAAAATTAAATCATTTAACCAGTGGCTGTGCCAGCTTTCCGACTATGAGACATCCATTATTCCCGTTGGGGATGGGGTGGCAATCTCCTGCAAAAAAAGTTAGCATAATTCATGCACGAACACATAATGTAATACGACAGAAGGGATCGACAGGGTATGCAAGGGAAACCGGTCGTTATCGGTGTGGCGGGGGGCAGCGGAAGCGGAAAAACATCCGTAACAAGATCAATCTGCCAGCGCTTTTCCGACAAAACGATTTTAGTGATAGAACAGGATTATTATTATAAAGATCAAAGCCATCTTCCATTTGAAGAGAGATTAAAAACAAACTATGACCATCCGCTGGCTTTTGATAATGATTTGCTGGTAGCGCATATCCGCGAATTGCTTGCAGGAAAACCGGTTAATAAGCCAGTGTATGATTACAAAATTCATACGAGATCAAAAAAGGTGATCCCCATTGAGCCAAAGGAAGTTATTATACTGGAAGGTATTTTAATTTTGGAAGATCCCAGACTGGTGGATTTGATGGACATAAAAGTTTTTGTTGATACAGACGCAGATCTTCGCATTATTAGGCGGCTCATGCGTGATATTAAAGAACGAGGCAGGTCGTTGGATTCTGTTATCGAACAATATATTGACAGCGTCAGGCCGATGCATTTGCAGTTTGTCGAACCTACCAAACGATATGCAGATGTCATTATTCCGGAAGGTGGGCAAAATCATGTTGCCATTGATTTAATGGCTACTAAAATTGGCACCATTTTGGCAAAAAACCGCAAGCTGAAATGAAAATAGACTATTGCATGTTTGATTGAAATCTGGCATAGTAAGTCTGTATATAATAAGTGTACGACAATCGAGCGCAATTGATTGCTGCTCGCTTTTTGTCATATGCAAGTCTTTGTCATGGATTAACTGGCAATAATACCCTCCTCTTATGATAATGATGGAGGTACCCGCCAGTCATTGTCTGATTGATTCACCCAACAATCAGTGGGTATGACGCTTTATGCTATAAGCGATGTTATGATAAAAAAGGAGTGTTTTTCATGTCTGCAGAGAAAAATTATTACATGACACAAGAGGGAAAAGAGAAACTTGAACAAGAATTGCTTACGTTAAAAACCGATAAACGTCAAGAAGTAGTTGAAAGGATTAAAGTTGCTAGAGGTTTCGGTGACCTTTCCGAGAACTCGGAATATGATGCAGCAAAAGATGAACAGGCTTTTGTGGAGTCAAGAATTGCACAGCTCGAAAAAATGATCCGCAACGCAGTGATTATTGAAAATGACAGCAACAACCCTAATGTAGTCGCATTGGGTAAAACCGTAACATTCCAGGAATTGCCTGACGGCGAAGAAGAAACGTACACAATTGTAGGTAGTGCAGAGGCGGATCCTTTTGAAGGAAAAATCTCCAATGACTCACCAATGGCTCAAAATCTGCTTGGAAAAGAAGTAGGCTCTGAAGTAACAGTCAACACACCCGGCGGCGACATGGTTGTCAAAATTTTGAAGGTGGAATAGAAAAATAACTGCTATTAAACCTTTCAACCAAAATCGGTAAGGATACCCCTACTTCAATCGAGTGAAGGGCGATAGCCCAACGATAAGTGGGGGAGGAATTGCCGTCAGATACGTACGGTTCAATCGTGAGATTTTGTACCATATCAAGTATTTGAAACCTCCACCTTGCCTCCTCCTCTCGACTTTTGTAAAATAATCCATAAGAGAAAACTGTTGCGTAAAAGGCACTCTTACTTGTTCTTTGAAAACTTAAAGATATGAGGTTGGTTACAGGAAAGCGTTGTAACCGTAAAATCTCTAACGTATACGAAACCGTTTTGACGGTATTACTTGGGTATTACCCTCGTAATAGGGGCGAAGTCAACCGTCCTTATGTTCCACCACTCTAAGGTAGGAGAGCAATGCTCGGCTGTACTACTGGGTAGGAACAAGCGTAATTGCTATCTATGAGGGTAGAGGCACTGTCGTATTTCGACAGACGCAAGCCCCTACTTCAAGCGTTAGCTAAGTGGTGGTTGTTGACTTGCACAACCACTATTCATATATGATGCAGCGGAATGGACAAGGAGATGCTAAAAGATGGATGCAAAAAGCCGCTTGGATAAATTCGAAAAACGCAGAAAAAATAAAAGAAGAATTACCGCCCTGGTTGTTCTTGCCGGCGTGCTGATTGTTGTATTAGCCGGTTTTTGGCTGTTTGGCGGCTCGAGCAACCAAGCTGCCAATACAAAAAGCAGCAACGAGCATATCAAAATTACAGAATCCGATTCAAACAATAGTGAATCCGATAGCAATAATACGGACGATACAAGTAAAGAAGATCCGGAGTCTGATAATGCAGATGAAGAGGATAGCGACGGTTTGAACAAAAAGGAAGTCGAATCGTCTGATAGCAATGTTGTTGAGGCTTTTACTGCCGACTGGCAACCAGTTGGCACAGAACAAACTGGTCCACATACGACAAACTATGACGATGGTTCACAAGATAGAAAGGAAATCAAACACGCAGCCGCTATGGCAACTGGACTGGATGAAAACAATATGACGACATATTGGGTTGGAAATGCCGGTGATCAAAAGGTAACTACCACGGTATTCAATGGTAATCAATCTGAAATTTACCGGGTTTCCTTAACTTGGCACGACGGCCAAGGATGGCAAGTCAACAAAGTAGAAAAATTGAAAGAGCCAGCCCATTAGTCTAGGGAGGAACACGATGGAACGAATTGGTATTATCGGAGCAATGGATGAAGAAATCGCGCTCTTGTCTGAGAATATGACCGAAAAAAAAGAAGAAACGGTTGCCGGTTGTTTGTTCATCACCGGAAAATTGCAATCTAAAGACATTGTCTTGCTGCAATCTGGTATCGGAAAAGTGAATGCGGCAATGGCATGCACAATTTTGCATGAACGTTTTGCTCCCAAAAAGGTAATTAACACGGGTTCTGCAGGTGGTCTGGATGAGAATCTCGAAGTGGGCGACATTGTCATTTCTTCGCAAACACTTTATCACGATGTCGATGTAACAGCATTTGATTATGCATATGGGCAAGTTCCCGGCATGCCGCCCGCATTTGCATCAGATCCGGAACTGATCGACATGACGACCAAAGCAGTAAAAGGTCTGCCCATAAAAGCAAAAATTGGAATGATCGCTACCGGTGATTCGTTCATGTCAGATAAAAACCGTGTCACTGCAGTGAAAAATCAATTTCCCGATTTACTTGCTGCGGAAATGGAAGCTGCGGCGATTGCGCAGGTTTGTTACCGATACGAATGTCCTTTTATTGTCATTAGAGCCTTATCGGACATAGCCGGCAAGGAATCATCTATTTCTTTTGATGCTTTTTTGGATCAAGCGGCGACCAACGCTGCCACGCTTATTATGGATGTTTTGAATCAGATGTGAGATTGAAAGGACATAGGTGCAAGCGCCCTTACAGGCTAAAAGCGCGACGTCCTGGGGCTGCGGTTACTCGCCCCATCAAAAAGCCCTGGGACTGCGATTACTCGTCCCACCCAAAATCTTTGCTAGTTGCTGGGCGCTGGATCCGGACGTGGCTGTCGCTGAAAGTGAAATTAACACAGCCTGAATTTTAAACTTTCCTATAAAAGAACAAAAGCTATGTCACAAGGACATAGCTTTTTGTAAACCAAAATTTACCTCCCTTATCCCGGGTGAATCTATGATATGATTTTAACGAAGGGGGAGGATTTGCCATTAAAAAGCGGTTAAAAGATTTAGTCGATAAACAAAAAGATTACCGGCGCTTAATGATTGTATTTTTAATAACAGGAACATATTTGTACCTGGGCGCTGTCAATGATATATTTATTTCCGCTCATGACGACGGTTTGGCATTGCTATTTTCATCTTTGATCATTTCGTCGATGGCTGGTCTGTTTGGACTGGAAAGCTTTTTGCTAAAGAAAAAGATTGAAAGAATGAGTATGAAATAATGATGATGCTCATTCTTTTTTTGTGTACTTTAACGCAGTATTAACTGGCTTAATAAAATTTCAGTTGATAGATACGGAATCCTTGGGGGATTATTTACGGCGTTCATTGCGGTAGTATTCATGGAAAACTTTCATCAGTGCTCTTTTTTCAATTCGCGATACATAGCTTCTGGAAATATTAAGCATCTTGGCAATTTCCCGCTGTGTTAATTCTTTTTTCCCATTTAATCCGTAGCGGTAAATGATTACTTCTCTTTCCCGTTTATCCAGTATTGCAAAATAGTCCTGCATCTTTTCTATTTCCATATTTAATTGAATATAATCAATAACATTCTCGTTTTCCGCCTCCAAAATATCGATAAGGCTGATTTCATTGCCTTCTTTATCCTGCCCGATTGGATCGTGTAAGGAAACATCCTTTTTTACCTTTTTCAATGCGCGCAAATGCATAAGAATTTCATTCTCTATACACCTTGCTGCATATGTAGCCAGCTTAGTGCCTTTTCCAACCGAGTAGCTTTCGATTCCTTTAATCAGCCCGATTGTACCAATGGAGATTAAGTCCTCCATATCTTCACCAGTGTTTTCGAATTTTTTTACGATATGGGCAACCAGCCGTAAATTATGCTCGATCAATTTATTTCTTGCTTCTTCATTATTATTTTGCATTTCAGCTATATATTTCGCTTCTTCTTCCGGGGAGAGTGGCTGCGGAAAAGCGTGATTTTTTACGTAAGATACGAAAAATAAAGCTTCCTTTATGAGCACGGCTAAAGCACTTAATATGGCGGACAAACACATGCACCTCCGTTTCGATTTATTGGGTATTTTGCCTATATAAAAAGTGTATGTAGGCATATCTTGTCATGTGTCTGTCCATTTCCAACTTGAATAATACGAAATTGCGGGATTTTGTCAATACAGGAAAAAACTTGCCGTCATAAGCGGCAAGTTGTAAGAAGACATGTCTTCCATCATATTTATAAACTATTTTGCAATTGCGTGCAATTTGTGTTCCAGATTTCTTCTTTGGATTTCTTTTTTGATTAGTGTAATAAAATCGGGGCTTAGTTTTAATTCGTTTGCTTTGCGGTATGACTCAAGAAGCAATTCATCGGACAATTGTTCCATCAAATTTAGCCCTCCTATATTTATTCTCCAAGCGGAATAATAAAGTTTATTAAAACTATTAATAATTTAACATGATTGGATTGTCTTAACAAGGCGGATTTGTCTACAAGGAATTGTTGATAACCTGTGTATACTGTGATAAAAAAAGCGTTAAACATTGTTATTTCAGCAGGGATTTTGTTAATAAAGTTATCCACAATTCGAAATATGCTGGAATTTGTCGAACGATTCTTTAAAATAGTTGGTTATTATACACGATTTTACCGTGCTTTGCTCTTACGTTCTTGGCAAAGTTCCCTTTACACCGAAGAAAAACACGATTCTGCTCGAAAATTTGATGCTAAGACCAAGGCTACTTGCATCAATCTGTATGTTTCACTTTATCTTCACATTGTTTTATTATAGGATTAGAATGGACTTTATTTATTTAATAAAAAGTATAAGGGTGTATGATTAGTTGCTAAACCTATTTTTGCCAAATCAACATGTAAAAAGCATTTTTGATATAAAACCAGCTGAGTTAACAGAGAAAGGGATTAAAGGCATTATAACGGATTTGGATAATACACTTGTTGCCTGGAACCAGCCCGAAGCTACTCCGGAAATTACAGAGTGGTTCAATCAAATGAAAGAACATCATATAAAAGTGACCATTGTTTCAAATAATAACCAGGAAAGAGTACAGTTTTTTTGTGAACCGTTATCTGCCCCGTTTATATTTCGTGCACGTAAACCGCTCCGAAGGGCTTTTCGAAAAGCAACAAAGAAAATGGGCTTAAAAAATGATGAAGTTGTGGTGATTGGCGACCAGTTGATGACAGATATTTTCGGCGGCAACGTTGCCGGCTTGTATACAATACTCGTCGTACCTATCCTGCAAACAGATGGCAAACTGACAAGGTTGAATCGTAAAATTGAACGCTATATATTAAGACAACTACGCAAGAAAGGAAAGATTACATGGGAGGAATAGAAGACGAAGAGTTATACTGCCAAGGCTGTGGTGCAAAAATTCAAACCGAGGATCCCGACAAAGCAGGATATACACCGAAGTCATCCCTTAACAATGAAGAGGTGTTATGTCGACGCTGTTTTCGATTAAAGCATTATAATGAAATACAGGATGTCGACATGGACGAATCGGATTTTTTGGATATGGTATCAAGTATTCAAGAAAAGGATGGGCTTGTGGTACATATTATCGACATATTTGATGTCAACGGCAGCCTGATTCATGGCTTGACGCGAATAGTCGGAAATCACCCGATTATCTTGGTCGGCAACAAGGTAGATTTGCTGCCAAAATCAACAAACAAGCAGAAACTGAAACAGTGGTTACGAACAACTGTCAATGATTATGGCATAAAAGTGAAGGATGTATTCCTTGTTTCTTCTGTCAAAGGTGACGGCATTGATGAGCTTGCCGATGCTTTGGATATGTATCGCAATAACAAGGATGTTTATGTTGTCGGTGCAACAAATGTCGGCAAGTCAACATTCATCAATCGTTTAATTAAAGATTCAACAGGTATTAAAGACGTAATTACAACGTCTTATTTCCCAGGTACGACACTTGGCTTTATTAAAATCGCCTTGGACGAAAATTCGTACATGGTCGATACGCCGGGCATTGTTAATAAACAACAAATGGCACATTATGTATCTGCCAAGGATTTAAAAATAATTCATCCGAAAAAGGAAATTAAACAGCGCGTCTACCAATTGCATAGCGGGCAAACTTTATTTTTTGGCGGTCTCGCCAGGCTTGATTTCGTTAAGGGTGAAAAACAATCTTTCATCTGTTATTTTTCGAATGAATTGCCAATTCACCGGACAAAGTTGGCCAATGCAGACGCTCTTTACGCAAAACATGTAGGAGAAATGCTGACACCGCCTGATAAACAAACGTTAAAAAACTATCCTAAACTAATCAAACATGCATTTCGCATAAATGGAGAAAAAACGGATATTGTGTTTCCAGGACTCGGCTGGGTAAGTGTCCTTGGTAATGTTACCGTGGAAGCATACAGCCCGGAAGGTTCAAATGCAGTTATCAGAAAATCCTTGATATGACGAAAGGCGGGGGCGTATGAAACGATATGGTGTCATTGGCTATCCAATAGGACATTCTTTATCTCCTTGGATTCATGGTCAATTTTTAAACATGGCCCATATGAACGGAGAGTACCATAAGATCGAAATAGCACCGGAAAATTTCGCAACTGAAATTTCCAGGCTGCTTGCCGGCGACATGAACGGGTTTAATGTCACTGTGCCGCATAAGCAAAGAATTATACCATTTTTGGACAAGCTGGATGACAATGCAACAGCAATTGGTGCTGTCAATACGGTTGCGTATCAAGATGGGAAATGGATAGGATATAACACAGATGGCATTGGTTTTGTCCGTTCTTTGGAAAAAAGTTTCCCCGATTTTATAGGGGATCCTAACAAAAAAGTACTTATCCTTGGTGCTGGAGGTGCTGCACGCGGGATATATGCAGCGTTGCTTTCGTCAGGAATAAAGCAGCTGGATGTTGCCAACCGGACAAAGGAGCGTGCTGTAGCAATTGCCTCCATCCCCATTCGCCATGAAAAGATAAGTAAGAACGTTTTGAGCTTGGATGAAGCCGAAACAAACGCAGGCAGTTATGACCTTATTATTCAAACAACTTCCGTGGGTATGGTACCGAATGAGCAGGAACAGTTGCTGTCACTGCACAACTTGGCACCAAAAACGATCGTTGCCGATATTGTGTATCAACCTGTGAAGACAAAATTTTTACGGCAGGCCGAAAAAAAAGGGGCACGGATCTTGCAGGGACACCTTATGCTTTTGTACCAAGCGCAATATGCGTTTGAAATTTGGACAAAATACAAAGCGGATATAGGAAATATGGGGGAAAAATTACAAGCCATTTTGGAAGGAAGATAATATGCTTACTGGAAAACAGAAGCGATTTTTACGCGCGAAAGCCAATCGAATAAAGCCTATTTTTCAAGTGGGAAAATCCGGTGTGAATGATAATATGCTAAAGCAGATTAGTGAGGCACTGGAAAAGCGTGAATTAATCAAGATCCGGATTCTGCAGAATAACTTGGATGATAAAGAAACAGTGGCAGAGCAAATTAGACAAGGTACTGAATCGGAAATTGTACAAATAATAGGCAATCAGATTGTTGTATATAAAGAATCCGAAGATAATAAGCAAATTGAATTACCTTAATAGTTGAATGGAGACATGGCATAGTGAACATAGGAATATTTGGCGGTACATTTGATCCACCGCATGTGGGGCATTTAATGTTGGTTGAACAAGTTCGATCACAGCTAAACCTGGATGAAGTATGGTTCATACCATCCAATGAACCTCCGCATAAGCATGCTGCACGAGCAAGTGTGGAGGAACGACTCCAGATGGTCGAACGTGCAATTAAGAATAATCCTTCATTCCGCTTGAATACAATAGAAGTAAAACGAGAGGGAAAGTCGTACACGATTGACACCATCAAATCATTAAAAGCTGCATTTCCGAATGATCAATTTTTCTTTATTATTGGTGCTGATGAAGTGGCGTATTTGCCAAAGTGGCATCGAATTGATGAACTTGCCAAACTAATTCAGTTCGTCGGTGTGAAACGAAGCGGATATTCATTGGAAACTTCCTACCCGGTTTCAATCGTCAATATATTAGGAGTGGACATTTCATCAAGTGCTATTCGCGACAGAATTGCGAATGGACAGTCTGTCAAATACCTTGTTCCTGATGCCGTGGAGGATTTTATAAAGGAGCGGAACATCTATGGATATCGAAACAGCCAAGTCGATCGTAAAACCCCAGCTGACGAATAAACGGTACGAGCATACGATTCGTGTTGCGCAGACTGCAGCAAAACTCAGCCAAAAGTTTGGGGGTTCAAAGGAAAAGGCGGAACTGGCTGCAATTTTTCATGATTATGCAAAATATCAGCCACCGGAAGAAATGAAGCGGTGGATATTGCACTCCCCGCAGGTCCCGAAGGATTTACTTCAATTCCACCATGAATTGTGGCACGGACCGGTGGCCGCTTTATTAATGGAAAGAGAACATGGGATAACGGACAAAGATGTGCTGAACGCTGTTTTTTATCATACGACTGGCAGAACGGGTATGACGAAACTGGAGCTGATTATTTTCTTGGCGGATTATATTGAGCCGGGGAGAAGCTTTCCTGGCCTTGACGATGTTCGCCAAGTCGCTGAAACGGATTTGTTAAAGGCAGCCTGGATGGCATCGAGAAATACAATTGCCTATTTATTAAACAAAGGAAACCCAATCTATCCGGACACGTTTTATGTATATAATGATTTAACGAAACGGATCAATGGAGGGAATAATTGAATGGATGTAAAAGCAATGTTGAATCTCGCAGCAAAAGCGTGCGACGATAAGAGAGCAGAAGATATTGTTGCTTTGGATATGGAACATATTTCACTTATTGCCGATTATTTTTTAATTTGTCATGGCAATAACGAACGCCAGGTGCAGGCGATCGCCAGAGATGTCAAGGAAACAATGGAGGAAAATGGAATTTCAATTAAAAGAATGGAAGGCTTTGAACAGGCCCGCTGGATTCTTGTCGATATTGGGGATATTGTCTGTCATATTTTCCACAAGGATGAACGCACGTACTATAACCTTGAACGCTTATGGGGCGATGCACCACGGTTGGCGCTGCAAACAGATTGAAGGTCCAATACATGTCATATCAGGAATTAGCGCTTTTTTACGATCAATTTATGAAAGATGCACCATATGATGAATGGGTCGCTTTTATGGAAAATGCTTTTAAGACGTATGCATTGACAGGTAATCATATCATTGACCTTGGCTGTGGAACCGGGGAAATCTCATGGAGAATGGCAGCAAAAGACTATCAGGTTATGGCTTTGGATAACGCTGAAAATATGCTGACAATTGCGGCTGAGAAAGCCCATAATAAAAACCTCCCCATCCGTTTCATTCATCAGGATTTAAGAGAGCTGGAAGGGTTAACGGATCTCGATGCCGCCTTCAGCTTTTGCGATGTGATCAATTATATTACGGAACCAGATGAGTTGAAGAAAGTTTTTACTGGTGTTGCCGATGCCTTAAAACCCGGTGGACTATTTTTATTTGACGTTCATTCACTCACCCACGTGCAGAATGATTTAATAGATCAGACGTTTGCATTAGATGAGGAAAATTGCTCATATATTTGGTTTTGTTCATCTGGCGAGCAACCGGGTGAGATGTATCATGATTTGACTTTTTTTGTACGTGATGATGAAAATCAAGGGAAGGATACCTATTATCGTTTCGATGAGTCACATCATCAACATACGTATTCCGTTGTATTTTATACATCACTGTTGGAGGAATGCGGTTTTGAAGTGAAAAAGGTGTGCGGTGATTTTTCGTTGGAAACGGAAGTAACCGATACAACAGAACGGATTTTCTTTATAGCGAAGAAATTATAATTGCCGGGTAATTCCCGGCATTTTTTGTTTATATTGAAACTGGTGATTTTCAATAAATTTTTTGGGAAAAAAGCAGGAGTTTGTCTGTGAATGTCGAATACATATAGTGAACCTGCATCACTCCCCCGCATTTGCGCCCCATAAATTTTTAAAAGGAAGTGACCCCCTCATGAATATTCCGCTTAAAAAGCTCGCCCTTTTTATTCCTGTAATTGTAGTGGTAATTATTTTTGTATTTTTATCCCAGAAAAAATCACAGGAATTTTCGATTGCAGATGTTTCTGCAGGAGATAATTTGGTGCAGTCAACAGCCGGGTCGGATCCCCAGCAAAAGGATCAGACGACTGGTACAGCAATTGTCGATATCAAGGGAGCGGTAAAGAACCCCGGCGTATATGAAATTGATATTAATGCCAGAGTGAATGATGTCATTGACCTGGCAGGAGGATTTAAAAAGGATGCAGATGAATCACAAATCAATTTGGCACAAAAAGTACAGGATGAGATGATTATTCTTGTTCCGAATAAGCAGACAGTATCTGGCCAGACATCAAATACAGCACAAGGCACAAATACAACTGAAGCAAAACTGCGTCTGAATCAGGCAACGCAGCAGGAGATTGAACAGCTAAATGGGATCGGTCCATCCAAAGCAAAGGCCATATTGGAATACCGTGATGAAATTGGAATGTTTCACACGGTAGAGGAGTTGCTGGAAGTTCCGGGCATTGGCGAGAAAACATTGGAAAACATTAAAGACGATATTCAAGTGCCATGATCATGCATTGACGATTGTTTATTTTCAATTGTAAACTGGACAGAGATCAGGAAATCTAACAAGAGGTGACAAAAAATGGAACGTATCTCGTGGGATCAATATTTTATGGCGCAAAGCCATTTATTAGCGTTGCGCAGTACGTGTACACGTTTAATGGTGGGAGCAACAATTGTCAGGGAAAAAAGAATCATCGCCGGAGGCTACAATGGCAGCGTATCGGGAAGTGTGCACTGTATCGATGAGGGGTGCTACGTCGTTGATGGGCACTGCGTCCGGACGGTTCACGCTGAAGCAAATGCGCTGTTGCAATGCGCCAAATTCGGTGTTCCGACAGAAAACGCCGATTTATATGTTACGCATTTTCCATGCCTGCAATGTTGCAAACAAATTATCCAATCCGGGATTAAGAATGTGTATTACGCACAGGATTATCATAATCATCCATACGCTATCCAACTGTATGAAGAAGCAGGCGTAAACGTAAAGAAAGTGAATTTGGATTATCTAGCAGTGGATACACATTATAAAGAAAAACAAAATTATGTGTGGGAGATTCTTGGTAAGCTCGCACCAGCTTTGGATGAGGAAGAATTTGAAGCTTTGAAATCAAAAGGACAAGCATTATTTTCCGCTATTAAATAGGGGGGGTTGCATGAAGGGTTATTGGCATATCCCCGCCCTTGCTGCAGCGGGAGCATTTGTCTCAATCAGGTATCAGACCGTTCTTATATTTATCCTGTTTGTTGTTTGGCTAATTGCTATGTTGAAGTGGAACCGATTAACGATAGTCCCCGTGGTTGTTTCCATTTCTTCCTTTCTCATCTTTTTCCTTTATTTCCCCCATCCCCATCCATCTCTTCCAATTGATCAGACCGCAAAATCGGAACATGCAAATCTCTCGGGTAAAATTGTCTCCAGTCTAAATATCACACCCCAAATGGCATCTTTTGTTTTGAAAGAACAGCCGAGCGCCCTAAAGACGCAGGTAATTTTCTTCATCAATAATCTCTCGGAAACGGAAATCAATGCGATTAAAAACAAAGTCAGGCGCGGAAGTGTCTGTCGTTTAAATGGAAAACTGCGTATCCCTTCAAGGAGTACAAATCCGGGTGAATTCAATTTCCAACAATATTTGTGGGAACAAGGCATTACTCGTCAGCTTGAAGTGGCCAAGCCAGGAGACATTTATTGCGCAGGTGAATCCATATGGCATAAGTTGGATGCTTTTAGAATGTTCTTATTGGACAGAACTGGCGATATATATAGTGACACTACCTCAGCTTGGCTAAAAGCATTGGTACTCGGCGACGACCATGACATACCTGAAGAAACAGTCAGCCTTTTTCAAGCGTGGGGATTATCGCATTTGTTGGCAATATCGGGATTGCATGTAGGTCTCATTATAGGTCTTATATATATGTTATTGATCAAAACTGGAGTTACGACGGTAGAAGGTGCCAAATGGTTCGTTATTTTATTTTTACCGATATATTGCGTACTTGCCGGAGCCCAACCTTCCGTCATGCGAGCGTCAATTATGGGAGTCTTGCTTATTGTTTTGACAAAAATCAGTCGTAACGTTAACCTGTCTGATGTTTTGTCCATCGCATTTTTAGTATTGGTTTGCTGGGACAAATATATTGTAACGCATGTGGGTTTTCAGCTTTCTTTTCTTGTTACTTTTTCATTAATTCTTTCTGGTGCATGGCTGAAGAAAAGCAACGCGCTTTGGCATCAAATGCTATGCATTAGTTTTATATCCCAAATGGCGATCCTACCTGTACAGATGGTTTATTTTTCGACATTTCAACCGCTGTCTATCCTTTTGAACGTACTGGTTGTGCCATATTTTTCATTTTTTGTCATTCCACTCATGTTTATACTATTGCTGATTCCGCCAATTCCTTTTATCAGCAGTGGACTGGACGTTTTATTCGAAATGATACACCGCTGTTTTTTGCATCTGCTCTCATACATCGAAAATGTATCTTTCCCATGGATAAATGGGGAGTTCCCAAGTTGGGCACAACTGTTGTATTATGGTTTTCTTGTATTATTGATGGTTTGTTTGCAAAAAGAAAAACTGAAACAAGCGTTTTTATCCGGTATTCTGTTGATAACCGTAGTGATGGCAGTAATGATTCGTCCGTATATAAGCCCGTATGGATCTTTGACAATGATGGATATTGGGCAGGGAGATGCGTTTATTTTGGAATTGCCATATCGTCAAGGCGTATTCATGATTGATGCCGGTGCAAAATTCTCCTTTGAAGATCATACTGCAACAGATAGTATATACAAGCAAATTTTGAAGGCGTACCTTTATAAAAAGGGTATTACTACTATCGATGGAATCTTTATTTCACACGAAGATATGGATCATGCCGGCAGTGTCGCATTTTTGCTTAACGATTTTCAGGTTGAAAATTTAATTATAAGCCCTTATTACCCGCTGGATGTGCAGCAAATCCAAAAAACAAGGAATAACAAGACGCGCATCATCCAAGTGAAACAAGGACAGCAAATCACACTTGCAGGGCAAGCCTTTACCATTTTGTCTCCAATGGAAAAAACAACAGACAGCAACGAAAATTCACTGGTGTTTTGGACATCATTTGGTGGTAAATCGTGGCTGTTTACAGGGGACGCCGGAAAAGAAACGGAGAAGAAAATCATGCAGGCATATCCGAATTTAACTGCCGACGTTTTGAAACTGGGACATCATGGGAGCAAAAATTCATCTGATGAGCAGTTTATCCGTCAGCTTGGTGCCCAATTTGCGCTTATTTCCGCAGGCAGAAACAATCGTTACGGACATCCGCATCAGGAAGTGCTGGATTTATTATCCGAACATCACATCCATATTTTACGTACAGATAAGCAGGGGGCGATTATTTACCGTTTTAACGGGGAGAGGGGAACGTTTTTTTCGTTTTTGCCATAAACTATCGCAAAAGGTAAAGAAAGCATAAAATTGGGCTGTATTAATTTCATTTGCAATGACAGCCACGTACGGCTCCAACGCCCAGCAACTAGCAGGGCTTTTTGATGGGGCGAGTAACCGCAGCCCCAAATGGTTTTCGGTGGGGCGAGTAATCGCAGCCCCAGGACGTCGCGCTTTTAGCCTGTAAGGGCGCTTGCGCCTTTGTTCAGACAGACTGCTTCAGTTTTGCAAAATAAAACAAGAGACTGTTTTCCAGTCTCTTTCGTATGTACATCAGATGATATGCAGCTAAATAAAGCAAGCGGATTAATGCATCACACTTATGGTTACACCGATTGCAAAAATGATTATAAAAAACAGAAAAGAAAAAGTAAATCCATTAATGGAATCGGCGATATCAAGGTTTTTTGACTGTGGATCCTTTTCAAATTCGTTCATCATTATCCCTCCCATTTCATTTTACAGTATAAACGAAATACCAAAAAAAATCCACTCAACAATGGAAATATTGCATGCTTGATTTAATTCCCCAAACACACAAATATTCACCATTACTAGAAAGAGTTGTCAGCTATAGTTTTGTGCCGTCAGATAACACTATAGGTACAAACAAACATCGTTTTGCATGTTGTTCCTAGGGCAAGATGCAAGGCGTTTACTATAGATTAGGGAGGAAAACGCAAAACGGTTTTTCTCCCCATTTGTTCTCCAAGAAGTTAGTGATTATAATGTAATAAGCAAAGCTTTTTAAACGGGAGAGGGATATGGAAATGGCTTATACGGAATTACTGAAACAGCTGAAAAAAGGACAGATTCCCCGGATAAGTTTATTATTTGGAACGGAACCCTATTTTATCCAAAATTTAAAAGATCTGTTTTACAAAAAAGTTATCACGGATCCCGAGAACATGATTACATATGATTTGCAGGAGACTCCCATCCAAGAGGTAATTGCGGATGCCCAGACGTATCCTTTTTTTGGCGGGGATAAATTAATCTTCGCTTATCATCCAACTTTTCTAAAAGCAAATCCGGACAAGCTGCCTTTTGAACATAAATTGGAAGTGTTGCAAGAATATCTCGATTCTCCGGCTACGTATACGACGTTGGTTTTTATTGCGCCATATGAAAAAATCGATCAGCGAAAAAAAATAGCGAAGGCTTTTAAAAAACAAGCAGTGGTTGTGGAATGCAATCAGGTCAAAGCGTATGAACTTGACAAATGGATTCGCACAATTGCAGCGCAGATGAAGATAGCGATTGAACCCGAAGCCATGACGATACTAGAAAACGAATTATCCACGAATTTACAACTGGTGGAAAGCGAGCTGAACAAGCTGGAGCTTTATGTAGGTGAAGGTGGGACGGTGACGGGTGAAATAGCTGAACAATTAATATCACATTCCGTTTCCGGCACAGCTTTGCGGATGGTTGATGCGGTCATGAATCGTGATTTATACCATGCAATAGCGATTGTAAAGGATTTGGAAAAAACGAAAGAGGAGCCAATCGCAATGGTTGGTCTGCTTGCATTCCAATTTCGGATGATTTTGCGGGTAAAACTGTTGAAAGAAAAAGGTTATGGGCAAAGCCAAATACAAAAAATAATTGGCGCACATCCATATGTCATTAAAATGGCCTGGAACCGGGAAAAACAATTTTCCATCAGGAATTTGCACCGAATCATGAATCACCTGGCAACAGTGGATGGTGTACTCAAACAAGGAAAGATGGAAAAAGGGATAGCATTTGAACTGTTAGTACATGATTTGATTACCGCTTCTTAGTGAAACAAAGGCACAAGTACAGCTAAAAGCGAGATGTCCTGGGACTGCGGTTATTTGCCCCACCCAAAACCATTTAGGACTGCGGTTACTCGCCATAACGCCTGTACAGTGAGTCGTAGCAATCTGGAGCCGGACGTAGATGTCAAAGTAAATGACACAATACTGCCCAAATTTATACTTTCATTACTTAAAAGCCCG
This sequence comes from Tigheibacillus jepli, assembly GCF_030732005.1. Lineage (GTDB taxonomy): Bacteria > Bacillota > Bacilli > Bacillales > Amphibacillaceae > Tigheibacillus > Tigheibacillus jepli. The sequence goes on from NZ_JAROCA010000016.1 coordinate 19,654, forward strand.
CGTAGGACCTGGTCCTACGCGGGCTTTTTTGCAATAACTATGCAAGCTGTTTAACTTTCTTGGAAAGACGGGATTTCTGCCGGTTTCCGGTATTTCTGTGCATAATACCTTTTTGTACAGCTTTATCGATGCTTTTCGTTGCAGTCAGCAAAGCAGTTTTTGCGTTTTCTGCATCATTTTTTTCAACAAGTTTTTCGACATGTTTGATTTGAGAACGTACTTCAGACTTTTGAGATTGGTTCAAGGCACGTTTTTTGTTATTTATTTCAACACGTTTCTTAGCAGACTTTATGTTAGCCATCATTTCACCTCCCGAAGTACATATGTTTCATCACAATATGGACAAAAGATATTTTATCAAAGGTAAGGCAAGTTTTCAATAAAAATTAATGCATTTTCTACTGGCGAATGATTTTATTGAAATTGTAAAAGCTATGGACAATGCGTTACTTCAATGTCGAAGGATGTGTCAGCAAATGGAAAATCGTAAAATGCCACAAGTCAGAACCGACCTGGCTGTTGAAGCAAGAGACATGGTCGTGGAAAGGGAAGAGAATAGAAGTGGTGGAATAAAAGGGATTACATCAAAAGAACGTGTGGTTGATGACATTAAAATAACTGATGTCGTCATCGATGAACAAGGTGCAACATTAACGGGAAAGAAAGCCGGTACATATGTAACAATCTATGCCGATGGTGTAAAGCGCCAGGATACGAAATCGCAAAAGAAAGCTGCCAGCGTACTAGCTAAAGAACTGGAACAGTTACTTGAGATAAATGGTATTACAAAAGAAGCAAAAGGGCTCATTGTCGGCCTTGGCAACTGGAATGTCACGCCGGATGCTCTTGGACCAATGACCACAGATAAAATACTTGTAACAAGCCATTTGTTTCAGTTGGATTATGAGACAGTTGCCGAAGGATATAGACCGGTTGGTGCCGTGTCACCAGGTGTGATGGGTGTGACCGGAATTGAAACAAGCAATATTATTTTTGGGATTGTGGAACAATTTGAGCCCGAGTTCATCATTGCTGTCGATGCACTGGCATCCCGTTCAGTCGAGCGGATTAATGAAACAATTCAATTGTCGGATACTGGTATACATCCTGGCTCGGGAGTTGGAAACAAACGCAAGGAATTGAGCAAGGAGACACTTGGTGTCCCAACACTGGCAATCGGCGTACCGACAGTAGTAGATGCAGTTACGATTGCAAGCGACACGATCGATTATTTACTAAAGCATTTAGGCAGGGAATGGAACGAAAAAAATCGTCCTTCCAAGTCATTAACACCTGGCAACTTTTCATTTGGTAGCAAGAAGTTCACGGAAGCGGACTTGCCAAGTGAAGAACAGCGGCATACATTCTTGGGTCTGGTAGGTACATTGTCGGAGGAAGAAAAGCGTTCCTTGATCTCCGATGTATTGACCCCAATCGGGCAAAATATGATGGTTACACCCAAAGAAGTGGATGGGTTTATGATTGATATGGCCCATTTGGTTGCTTCAGGAATCAATGCCGCGTTGCATGAAACTGTTGATGTAAGTAATTTTTCCTCTTATACAAGATAAAATGTCCCCAAAATTGGGGACATTTTATCTATGCAAATCTAGCAAAAAAAAATGATGGTTCTATCTCTTCTGTTTGTGTCATAGAGTTGTAGTAGAAACATGGACAAAAGAGGAGCTATGACCATGAAGCAGCGAAAACCGCATTTTTTACTTTTCATATTTCCGAAGCTGATGAAAAGAAGCAGCTATTATCTGCTTTGTATCATTGGGTTATTTCTTTTAATCGGACTACTGACAACTATATCGCCAACCTACCGTTTCTCATCACAGACGATTTCGGACTGGACAAAAAAAATTGAAAGTTCGACATTTATTTATATGTTTGGTATGGAAAACAAAGCATTTCAGCAAATGTATCCAGAAGAACAAAAAATACCAAGCTTATCATCCGCCGTATTGCATCTAGCAACAAGCATCAAACCGAATGATCCAAGAAGTTTACTAGGAAATGAACTTCCCGGTTTTGCTATTTTCGATAACAATATTTTAATAGCCGGGGAAGGGACGGATTATACGAATTTGCCAATTGAATCTTCGCCACCGCTGGAGGAAGTTTTAAAGGATCGTGATGCGGTAGTGGATGAGAAAACAAAAGAAGCGGATAAAGAAAATGAATCTGAGAAAAAAGGGACGCTTACAACTGGAGATAAAAAGGTAGTGTTCATTTATAATACGCATAATACAGAGTCATTTTTGCCGAATTTGCCGGGGGAAACAGATCCGGATAAAGCGTACGATAAAAAAGTAAATGTGACAAAGGTTAGTGATCGCTTTTCAAAAACGTTACAAGAGCAAGGAATTGGCAGTGAAGTAAACAAAAAAGACATTATGGAAATATTGAATCAGCGAGGCTGGCAGTATCCGAATTCGTATCAAGCATCAAGACAGGTGGTACAGGAAGCTTTTGCCAACAATAAAGATATCAAATATGTATTTGATATTCACCGTGACGCAAGCGGGAGGGAACATACCACAACGGAAATTGGCGGTAAGTCTTATGCAAGGATTGCGATTGTAGTTGGTGAAGATTATGCCTCCTATGAAAAGAACCTTGCTTTTGCTACCAAATTTCACTACATGCTAGAAAAGGCGTACCCAGGCTTGAGTCGTGGTGTCATTACCAAAAAAGGAAAAAGCACTAATGGCGTGTTTAACCAGGACTTATCGGAAAATGCCATTCTACTTGAAATTGGCGGAGTCGGAAACAATTTGGAGGAGTTATACCGCAGTGCAGATGCATTGGCTAATGTTTTTGGCGATTATTATTGGGATGCTGAAAAAGTAAATAATTAGAGCCAGAGGAGGAAATAGGAATGCGCTATGTAATGATTTTACTGCTGTTTGTTGTTTTTTTTCTTGCCGGAACTGTTTTTGGCATTAACCGTTATCAGCAGGATACCATACAGGAAACGGGGCAGTCCGATGTGATTGTAAGCAAACCTGAACGCGATTCCGCTCTGGAGGAACAATCTGACAATGCAGATAAGACAGATGAGAGCGCTGTGGATATCATCAATATGGAACAATCACCAACTTTTATGCAAAAGACCGCCTCTTTATTAGGGGCCGGTGTAAAGCATATTTTTGAAGTACTAGCAAACATGCTCTACCAAATCGCCAAGGCATTTTTCTAGATTTTTATGCAAAAAACAAGACCCGGGAAAAAACTTGATACATTTATCTTGATTGTACAGGGACGTACCGGACAAACCTTCAAATTAAAGGGCAATTAAATATCCCAACACATCAGTTACCAAACTTTATCGCATGTACGTTTTTCTTATTCTTGAAAGTACTTTCGCCTATTGCTATAATCAAGTCTAGTTATTAGCCGTATTTCAGTTAATTATTTGCTGGATTTGAAGTGGGCTAATGCCTTTTATGAGGCTTTGACATTAGGAGTGGAATTCACAAATGGCGAAAAAACAGCAGAATGTGCGTAATTTCTCGATTATCGCCCATATCGACCACGGTAAATCGACATTGGCAGACCGGATATTGGAAAATACAAGGGCATTAACAAAGAGAGAAATGAAAGAACAGTTTCTGGATGCGATGGATCTAGAAAGAGAACGAGGAATCACCATTAAACTAAATGCCGTGCAGTTGCATTATACAAGCCAAAATAAAGAAGATTACATATTTCATTTAATTGATACACCAGGTCACGTCGATTTCACATATGAAGTTTCCAGAAGCCTTGCAGCATGTGAAGGGGCGATTCTGGTCGTTGATGCAGCCCAGGGGATCGAGGCGCAAACATTGGCAAACGTGTACTTGGCACTTGATAATGATTTGGAAATTATCCCGGTTATTAATAAAATTGACTTGCCCAATGCCGATCCCGAAAAAGTCAAAAAGGAATTGGAAGACGTCATTGGCATTGACCCGGACGACGTGATCTTGGCTTCTGCCAAGGCGAACATCGGTATTGATGAAATTTTGGAAAGAATTGTGGAAGCAGTACCGCCACCTGCCGGAGATGAGGACAATCCGCTGCAGGCGCTGATTTTCGACTCGCTTTATGATCCATACAGAGGTGTTATTGCATACGTATGTGTCAAAGAAGGCTCGGTCAAAGTCGGGGATAAAATTAAAATGATGGCTACGGGAAAAGAGTTTGAAGTGAATGAAGTCGGTGTTTTTACCCCAAAACCGGAAGCCAGGGAAGTCCTGCATGTTGGTGCGGTGGGTTATTTGACCGCCTCCATCAAAAATGTGAAGGACACCCATGTGGGGGATACGATAACGTTGGCGGATAAACCTGCATCCGAACCATTACCAGGCTATCGTAGAATGAATCCAATGGTATACTGCGGCTTGTACCCGATCGATTCCAAGAAATACAATGACTTGCGCGAGGCCTTGGAAAGACTGGAGCTAAACGATTCTTCGCTGCGCTATGAAGCGGAAACCTCGCAAGCGCTTGGTTTTGGTTTTCGTTGTGGATTCCTAGGCTTGCTGCATATGGAGATCATCCAGGAACGAATTGAGCGGGAATTCAATATCGATCTAATTACAACTGCTCCAAGCGTCATTTATGAGGTGGAACAAACCAACGGGGAGATGCTCCATGTAGATAATCCATCGATGATGCCCGATCCGCAGCAAATTCAGGAAATCAGAGAACCTTACGTAGAAGCTACGATTATGGTACCCAATGACTACGTCGGTGCAGTGATGGAGATTGCCCAAAGAAAACGCGGCCAATTCATTAATATGGATTATTTGGACGATGTTCGGGTGAATGTCATTTACCATATTCCGTTATCCGAAATCGTGTATGATTTTTTTGACCAGTTGAAATCCCATACCAAAGGATACGCTTCGTTTGATTACGAGTTGATTGGTTATCAAGCATCGAAATTGGTGAAATTGGATATTCTGCTAAACGGAGAAAAGATTGATGCACTTTCATTTATCGTACACAAAGATTTCGCTTACGAACGTGGAAAACAAGTCGTTGACAAACTAAAGGAATTAATACCAAAACAGCAATTTGAAGTTCCTGTACAGGCGGCAATCGGCAATAAGATTATTGCAAGATCAACCATTAAGGCAATGCGAAAAAACGTTCTTTCCAAGTGTTATGGCGGTGATATTTCCCGTAAGCGTAAACTGCTTGAAAAACAAAAAGAAGGAAAGAAACGAATGAAGATGGTTGGTTCGGTAGAAGTGCCACAGGAAGCATTTATGGCTGTTTTAAAAATGGACGAGGAATAATACGAAAAAATAATCGGCCGCCGAAAATATGTCGGTGGCTATCTTTATTAGGTAAAAAAAGTCTGAAAATGTGTTGTATTAATGTCATTTGCCATGACAGCCGCGTCCGGCTCCAGCGCCCAGCAACTAGCAGATGTTTTGGTGGGGCGAGTAATCGCAGCCCCAGATGTTTTGGTGGGGCGAGTAATCGCAGCCCCAGATGTTTTGGTGGGGCGAGTAATCGCAGCCCCAAAGTGCCCAGTTTGTACGTTGCTAAACGGGCGCCTGCGCCTTTGTTCTTGAATAAATGACAGAAAGTCTTTTTAACGGAAAATAGTTGGATGGAGTCTAGGACTGTTTCAACTAATTTTATGGGCGCAAAAGTTTTGCGCAAAATATTTTTTTTGGAAAGGATTTTAACGATGATCTCATCCGTTTATATCCATATACCATTTTGTCATCATATTTGTCATTACTGTGACTTCACAAAGTTTTTTTACAATGAAGAAATGGCGGCAAATTATTTGACAGCTTTGGAAAATGAAATGAATACGGCAATCAAAGGTTCGAATAATAAGGTAAAGACAATTTTTATCGGGGGAGGCACACCATCGGCCTTAACAGTTGATCAATTAGACAAGCTGATGAAAATCATTCATGGCAAATTTGCGGTGGCACAATGTGAGGAATTTTCGATGGAAGCAAATCCCGGGGACCTAACAAAAGAAAAAATCGACCTGATTAAGTCATATGGCGTTAACCGTATATCGCTTGGCGTGCAAGTGTTTGACAACGAGATGCTTCGGGAATTGGGAAGGGCGCATCAAATAAAAGATGTTTATGAAACGATCAATGACCTTAAAGCAAGTGGCTTTTCGAATATTAGCATTGATATGATCTATGCTTTGCCCAAACAAACCGTAAGCCATTTTGCCCGTACATTGCAAGAAGCACTTTCGTTTCATTTGCCGCATTATTCCGCGTATGCACTGCAAATTGAACCGAAAACGATTTTCTATAATCGTTTTCGCAAAGGTCAGCTCCATCGTCCGGAACAAGAGGAAGAAGTTGAAATGTACCAAGTGCTACGGGAGCAAATGCAGTCCCATGGGGTGAGGCAATATGAAATCAGCAATTTTGCAAAACCCGGATTTGAAAGCAAACATAATCTCACATATTGGAATAACGCCTATTACTATGGTTTTGGTGCAGGAGCATCCGGATATTTGCCGGGAAAACGTATCACAAACATCAAGCCTTTGCCAGCCTATATCAAACAATCAAATCTTGATGGAAAGCCTGTTTTACGGGTGGAGAAAATCGGATTAAAAGAACAAATTGAAGAGGAAATGTTTCTTGGCATGCGCAAGACAAAAGGAGTAGACATTGCAAATTTCTCTACCAAGTTTGGCATTTCATTAACAGAACTATATGCTGATCAAATTGATTATTTACAGCAAAAGAACTGGGTGGAAGTTACGGATGGATTTATTCGTCTAACCAATGAGGGGATGTTATTCGGAAATGATGTATTCGTGCAATTCCTGCTGGACACAGCCGATTTAGAGCGTGTTTATTGACAAGAAAAAACGAATTTGATAATTTAATAATAGAATTAGCACTCGATGATGGTGAGTGCTAACAGAGGTGGTCAATGTGCTCACTAAAAGACAATTATTAATTTTGCAGGTTATTATTGATGATTTCATTGAGACCGCACATCCTATAGGGTCTCGGGCCATTTCTAAAAAAGACAATATCGATTTCAGTGCTGCCACCATACGCAATGAAATGGCAGATTTGGAAGAAATGGGTTATCTGGAAAAAACACACACTTCTTCCGGGCGAATTCCATCTGAAAAAGGCTATCGTTATTACGTGGATCATATCATTGTACCGAATTTAAAAAGCAGCGATTTAAGTATCATGAAACATATTGTCAAGGATGGCTTTTTCGAGGTGGAAAAGGTGGTACAGAAGGCTGCGGAAGTTTTGTCGCATTTGACAAGTTATACCTCGATTATTCTGGGCCCGGAAATAGTGGAAACAAGGTTGAAACAGCTTCATATTGTTACGCTTTCCGAAAACACGGCAGTTGCCATATTAATTACGGATACAGGGCATGTGCAACATCGCTCGTTCACCATTCCTGCGGAGATCAAAGCTTCCGATTTGGAAAAAATGATTAATATGTTGAATGAACGTTTACGCGGTGTTCCGCTTATCCAGTTGCATGACATCCTTGAAAGGGAAATCTATTCCTTGATGCGGATGTATTTGGATGACTATCAGCAGGCTTATGAATATTTGACAGCGGCATTTTTTAAAGAGCAGCCTGCCCGTTTGTACATTGGCGGAAAAGCAAACATGCTCATGCAACCCGAGTTTAATGACCTTGATAAAATACGGGCTTTTTACTCGATCATTGAGGACGAGGATGAAGTTGCCGGATTGCTTAAAAATGCCTCACAAGGAGTCGGTATTTCGATTGGCCATGAGAACAAAGTGGATGCTTTCAAGGATTTAAGCTTAATCACTGCAACGTATCAGATAGGCGAAGGTCAAATGGGCACAATTGGATTGGTTGGTCCAACAAGGATGGAATACAAAAAAGTAATAACATTGCTGAGCGCGCTGTCGAATGAAATGACAGAAACGTTGTATTTGTGGTATAAAAGCAATGATGAAAAAAGGAAATTGGATAAGTAGGGCCGGAAGTGGAGGTGGCTTTCTTGGAAAAAACAAACAATGAGAATGAGCAGATGACTGATAAAAATAATGCTGCTAGATCTGAAGAAGAAACAGAAACGTTGCAAGTTGATGAATCGCAAAAAGACGAAGAGAGTCAAAGTGAAGAATCTTCTGTCGGAGAAGAAACAGAAAACGCAGCAGAGGACATGTCCTCTCAATCCGAACGCACAGAAGAAGTGGAAAAACTGCGCCAAGAAAAGGATAAGATTTTTAATCAGTTAGCCAGAACGCAAGCTGAATATGATAATTTCAAAAAGCGGACACAAAAAGAAAAACAGGCCGATCAAAAATATCGGGCACAGGAATTAGTGACCGCGCTACTGCCGGCAATCGACAATTTTGAACGGGCACTGCAAGCAGAAGCAACCGATGGGGTTGCTAGCTTTATGGAAGGCATGTCGATGATATACAATCAGTTGATGGAGGCGCTGCAATCACAAGGGGTCAGCCCCATTGAAACAGTTGGCAAGGAATTTGACCCAAACCTGCATCATGCTGTGATGCAGGCTGAAGACGACAATTATGATTCCAATATCGTCGTGGAAGAATTGCAAAAAGGCTATATGCTCAAAGATAGAGTAATACGGCCAGCAATGGTGAAGGTAAACAAATAAAATGAGTGCAAGTGTTTCAAGGAGGAGTAAGTATTATGGGTAAAACAATTGGAATTGACTTGGGAACAACAAATTCATGTGTAGCAGTAATGGAAGGCGGCGAAGCAGTCGTTATTCCCAACCCGGAAGGCGGTCGTACAACACCTTCTGTCGTGGCATTTAAAAATGGCGAAAGACAAGTAGGAGAAGTTGCCAAAAGGCAGGCAATTACCAACCCGAATACAATTCAGTCGATTAAACGCCATATGGGTACGGATTACAAAGTGAAAGTAGAGGATAAAGAATATACACCACAGGAAATTTCCGCTGTTATTCTTCAGTATTTAAAATCCTATGCTGAAGATTATATTGGTGAAAAAGTTGATAAGGCAGTTATTACGGTTCCGGCATATTTTAATGATGCACAACGTCAAGCAACAAAGGATGCCGGAAAAATTGCCGGGTTGGAAGTAGAAAGAATTATTAACGAACCAACTGCTGCTGCACTTGCATATGGTATTGACAAAGCTGAACAAGATCAGACCATATTGGTTTACGACCTTGGTGGAGGAACGTTTGACGTTTCCATCCTGGATATTGGCGATGGCACTTTTGAAGTTGTAGCTACTGCGGGGGATAACAGCCTTGGCGGTGACGACTTTGACAATGTTATCATCGATTACATGATTGATGAATTTAAAAAAGAAAATGGCATCGACCTTTCCAAAGATAAAATGGCAATGCAGCGCTTAAAAGATGCTGCTGAAAAAGCGAAAAAAGATCTTTCCGGTGTTTCGCAAACACAAATTTCATTACCATTCATCACTGCCGGAGAGGCTGGACCTTTGCATTTGGAAATGAATTTAAGCCGTGCGAAATTCGAGGAATTATCCGCGGAATTAGTGGAAAGAACGATGACACCAACAAGAAAGGCGCTGTCTGATGCCGGTCTATCAGCATCTGAAATCAACAAAGTACTGTTGGTTGGCGGTTCTACCCGTATTCCTGCTGTACAGGAAGCAATCAAGAAAGAAATAGGCCAGGACCCTTCAAAAGGTGTTAACCCTGATGAGGTTGTTGCACTTGGTGCTGCTATCCAAGGCGGTGTGTTGCAAGGTGATGTAAAAGATGTACTGTTGCTTGATGTTACACCACTTTCACTTGGTATTGAAACAATGGGCGGCGTATTCACAAAATTGATTGAACGAAATACAACCATCCCAACCAGCCATTCACAAGTGTTCTCTACTGCCGCTGACAATCAAACAGCAGTAGACATCCATGTGCTGCAAGGTGAAAGAGAAATGGCTGCGGACAATAAAACACTGGGCCGTTTCCAGCTGACCGACATTCCGCCGGCACCAAGAGGAATTCCGCAAATTGAAGTTACGTTTGATATTGACGCCAACGGTATTGTAAACGTTCGTGCCAAGGATAAGGGCACAAACAAAGAACAATCCATTACGATTAAATCCTCTTCAGGTCTTTCGGATGAAGAAGTGGAACGTATGGTAAAAGAAGCTGAAGAAAACGCAGAGGCTGATAAAGCACGTCGTGAAGAGATCGATTTGCGTAATGAGGCAGATCAACTGATTTTCACTACGGATAAAACAATCAAAGATCTCGGCGACAAAGTTTCCGATGAGGACAAACAAAAGGCTGAGTCGGCAAAAGAAGAATTGAAAAAAGCGCTGGATAGCAAAGATATCGCGCAAATCAAAGAAAAGAAACAGGCGTTGGAAGAACATGTTCAGCAGCTTTCTGTCAAGCTTTATGAACAAATGGCAAAAGATAATCAGTCACAGCAGCAATCAGAAGGGAAAGCAAATGATGACGTTGTAGATGCTGATTATAAAGAAGTCGATGACGATGATGATAAAAAATAATATGTAACAACATACGATAACTTCTATCCAAAAAAAGTCAAAGTCGGGATCATCTTGGCTTTGGCTTTTTTCGATAGTTGCATTTCGGTTTGTCATCCGTTCGGAAAAAATGATAAGATATATCGTATGTAATCGTGTAGCGGGAGAGTGATTCACAAGTGAGTAAGCGTGATTATTATGAAGTGCTCGGTGTTGATAAAAATGCTTCAAAAGAAGAAATCAAGAAAGCTTACCGGAAACTTGCCAGAAAATATCATCCGGATGTGAATAAAGAAGAAGGTGCAGCCGACAGGTTCAAAGAAGTCAAGGAGGCATATGAGACATTAAGCAATGACCAAAAACGCGCCCAATACGACCAATTTGGCCATGCCGGAACACAGGGCCAAGGCTTCGGCGGTTTTGAAGGTTTTGGCGGTGCGCAGGATTTTGGCGGATTCGGTGATATTTTCGATATGTTCTTTGGCGGCGGCGGGCGCCGGCGCGATCCAAATGCACCACAGCAAGGTGCGGACTTACAATATACGATTGTACTTGATTTTGAAGAAGCCATTTTCGGTAAGGAAACGGATATAAAAATCCCAACCGAGGTCACATGTAAAACATGTCACGGTTCTGGTGCAAAACCCGGAACCAAGCCGAAAACATGTTCACATTGCCATGGAACAGGTCAATTAAATACAGAACAAAATACACCATTTGGCAAAGTTGTCAATCGACGCGTTTGTAACTATTGTGGCGGTACAGGAAAAATAATTACGGATAAGTGTACAACTTGCGGTGGAACCGGAAAAGTGAAACAGCGTAAAAAAATTCATATCTCGATTCCCGCTGGAATTGACGATGGTCAACAAATCCGGGTCTCCGGCAAAGGAGAAGCGGGTGTCAATGGCGGCCCGAATGGCGATTTATATGTAGTTGTCCAAGTTAAGAGCCATGAATTTTATAAAAGAGAAGGTGACAACATATATTGCGAACTTCCGCTGACATTTGCGCAAGCTGCACTCGGTGATGAGGTGGAAGTCCCAACCGTTCATGGCAAAGTAAAGCTAAAAATTCCGGCTGGTACGCAAACAGGCAAAACTTTCCGCCTAAAGGGAAAAGGAGCCCCAAATGTTCACGGTTATGGTCATGGCGATCAGCACGTCAAAATACGGGTTATTACGCCAACCAAATTGACAGACAGGCAAAAAGAAATTTTGCGTGAATTCAATGATATAGACGGCAATTCTGTAGCAAACGAGCAGGATGACTCCTTTTTCCAGCGTTTCAAGAAAGCCTTTAAAGGAGAATAACGGCAGCCATTGCCGTTATTTTACATAGAAGTGAGGTTGCACACATAGCAATGTATCTTTGAATTAAATACATGGACAAGCGAGTGTGATAGAATGAAATGGACGCAAGTTTGTATCCGAACGACCAATGAAGCAATTGAGCCAATTTCCAATATTTTTCATGAAAACGGGGCAAGCGGTGTGGTCATTGAAGATCCCTTGGATTTGATCTTGGAACGCCACCCAAAATACGGGGAAATTTTTGCGTTGGACCCGGAAGATTATCCGGATGAGGGGGTTGACATCAAGGCATACTTTCCGATGAATAGTTCCATCTCTGAAACAGTCGCAGAAATCAAGCAGGAAATTGACCAATTGGAAAATTACGGAATAAACCTTGGACAAAACAAAATCATGCTGACCGAAGTGGATGAAGCCGACTGGTCCGAAGCATGGAAGAAATATTATAAGCCGGTACACATTACGGATAGAATAACGGTAGCTCCATCATGGGAAAACTATCAGCCAACATTAAAAGATGAGCTGATTATCGAGCTGGACCCGGGCATGGCATTCGGGACAGGGACGCACCCGACAACCATACTAAGTATAAAAGCATTGGAAAAACATTTAAAACCAGGGGATAAGGTCATTGATGTTGGTTCCGGTTCAGGTGTATTAAGCATTGCTGCTGCATTGCTCGGTGCTGGGGAGGTTCACGCTTTTGACCTGGATGAAGTAGCTGTGAAAAGTACTTTCGAAAATGTTCGCTTCAATCATGTGCAACATACCGTAACTGTCAAACAGAATGATCTGCTTCAAAATGTGGATATGGAGGCGGACGTTATCGTTTCTAATATCCTTGCCGAAATTATCGTGCAGTTTGTTGCAGATGCGAGGAATAATTTAAAGCACGGTGGATATTTCATTACTTCAGGTATTATTCAGGCGAAAAAACAGCTTGTGTTAGATGAGCTGGAGAAAAATCATTTTCAGGTTGTTGGAATGAATGAAATGGATGACTGGGTGGCGATCATTGCCAAAAAAGGGGGCTGATGGCGTGCAGCGATATTTTGTTCCTGCCTCTTCATGGGATACGGATAGGCTTTGCATTACAGGTCAGGATGCACATCACATCAGCCATGTCATGCGCTGTAAACCTGGTGATGAAGTCATCTGCAGTCATCCGGATGGGAAGGCAGCAGCTTGTAAAATCACTGAAATCAAGGAAAATGAGGTAATACTGCTAGTGATGCAGTGGCTTGATCGTGATGCAGAGCTTCCCATTGCAGTGACCATCGCCCAGGGGCTGCCCAAAGCCGATAAAATGGAGCTTATTTTGCAAAAGGGGACTGAACTGGGTGCAAGCGCATTTATCCCATTCAAAGCACAGCGTAGCGTGGTGAAATGGGACGATAAGAAAATGGCGAAAAAAATGGATCGGTTTGCCAAAATTGTAAAAGAAGCAAGCGAACAGTCGCATCGCAATAAAATTCCAAAGCTTCATGAACAAATGAATATCAACCAATTGATTTTGGAAAGCAAGTCCTACGATATTTGTATTTTCGCATATGAAGAAGAAGCAAAGGTTGCAAATTTCAACTCATTTAGTACAATAGTGAAGAAAATGAACAAGGGTCAACGAATGCTGGTTTGCATTGGACCCGAGGGTGGATTTACTACAGAAGAAGTACAATTGCTGAAAAAGAATGGCTTTTTTCCTGTACGGCTCGGTCCGCGTATACTTAGGACAGAAACAGCAGCGATGTATGTCTTGGCTGGTATATCCTATCAATTTGAAGAATAGAGGTGGTTATTCATGCCTACAGTGGCGTTTCATACGTTGGGTTGTAAAGTAAACCATTACGAAACAGAAGGTATTTGGCGCATGTTTATGGAAGCTGGTTATGAAAGGGTAGACTTTGAAAGCCAGTCAGATATTTATGTAATCAATACATGTACCGTTACGAATACCGGAGATAAAAAAAGCAGACAAGTTATCCGCAGGGCGGTGCGCAAAAATCCCGAGGCAGTCGTGTGCGTAACAGGCTGCTATGCACAAACTTCCCCAGGAGAGGTAATGGAGATACCGGGAGTTGATGTCGTCTGCGGAACACAGAATAGAAAAGAAATGATTGGGTATATTGAAGAACATTTGAAGACCCGACAACCTGTTAATGGTGTAAAAAACATCATGAAAAACCGCACATTTGAGGAAATGGACGTTCCTGAATTCACGGACAGGACGAGAGCCTCGCTGAAAATCCAGGAAGGATGCAATAATTTCTGCACCTTTTGTATTATTCCATGGTCCAGAGGGCTGCTTCGATCAAGGGATCCAAAAAATGTTCTGGAACAAGCGCAAAAACTCGTTCAGGCAGGGTATAAGGAAATCGTTTTGACGGGAATACATACAGCAGGCTACGGTGAAGATATGCCTGACTATAATTTTGCAAAGCTTCTTTGGGATTTGGAAACAAAGGTGGATGGTTTGAAACGCATTCGTATTTCATCTATCGAGGCAAGCCAAATCACTGACGAGGTCATTGATGTACTGGACAAATCTGAAAAAATTGTACGCCATCTACATATCCCATTACAATCGGGTTCAGATAGCGTGCTTGCAAGGATGCGCAGAAAATATTCTTCAGACTATTACTACCAAAAAATAGTCAAAATCAGAAAAGCTTTGCCAGATTTGGCTATTACATCCGATGTGATTGTCGGATTCCCTGGAGAAACAGAAGAAGAGTTTATGGAAACATACGACTTCATCAAAAAGGTTGGCTATTCGGAGCTGCATGTTTTTCCGTATTCCAGAAGAACAGGTACACCTGCTGCAAGAATGGATAACCAGGTAGATGATGATGTAAAGGAAAAACGCGTACATCAACTAATCGCATTATCTGATCAGCTTGCTAAAGAATATGCCTCGCGTTATGAAAACGAGGTACTTGAAATCATACCGGAGGAAAAAGTGCCAGATCCACAACATCCGGACATGCTCGTAGGCTATTCAGACAATTATCTGAAAGTCCAGTTTAAAGGAAGCCACGATATGATTGGCAAGATTGTCCGCGTTAAAATTACAAAATCCGGTTATCCAATAAATGAGGGTGTTTTCGTAAGAGTCCTTGAAGATGGTATGGAAGAGTATGTTTTAAAAGCAAATTAAATGGAAGGTGTCCCTGATCGGGGGCATCTTTTTATGTTATAAGAAAATATAAAATTCAGGCTGTATGAACGCCACTTTTGGGTGACAGCTACGTCTGGCTCCAGCGCCCAGCAACTAGCAGAGCTTTTTGATGGGACGAGTAACCGCAGTCCCAAATGGTTTTCGGTGGGGCGAGTAATCGCAGCCCCAAACTTCACGCTTCTCTCCTCGAAAAAGAAGAACGCTTTTTCTTCGTGCGATGTCAATTCGAGGGAGTTTATTCTGGCACTACGATAAGTCAACATCGGTTCGTACCAGTCAAAGGAAGGCCGACTAAAAGCGGGCTTGCCGCCCAACGTCGGCATACCCCTGTTGCAGGGGCATGTTTCCTTTATCTCATTGCGGGGCTTTTCGGTGGGGCGAGTAATGCAGCCCCAAAGCGCTCCAGTTTGTACGTTGCTAAACGGGCGCTTGCGCCTTTGTTCTGCATTTTCCAGAATATCTATTGTGATGTAATGTCTATTTATGTTGGGCTGCCATAAGCCTGGCCCCAATGCTTTTTAATGTGACCAGGAACCGAGCCCCAAAGATTTTTGGAGGAGAGTAATTGCACCCTCAAAAAGTTCCAGTTTGTTCCAATGATGCAGGACGTTGTACGGATAGATTTTTTACATTGGACATGATATGATGACGAATATGGAAAACGAATAAGAGAGGAAGTACAAAATGGAAAATTTAGCTTCTTATATCGATCATACATTGTTGAAACCTGAAACTGACAAAAAGCAAATTGAAAAACTGGTTGAGGAAGCCAAAGAATTCGGGTTTGCCTCTGTTTGTGTCAACCCGCATTGGGTATCTTACTGCCATTCCGAACTGAAAGATACAAACGTCAAAGTATGTACGGTTATTGGCTTCCCACTCGGTGCCACTTCAACTGCCAGTAAGACATTTGAGGCAAAACAAGCTATTGAAGATGGTGCAAATGAAATAGATATGGTCATTAATATCGGCGAATTAAAATCCGGCAATTTGGACTTCGTTAAAAAAGACATTATGGCAGTTGTACAAGCAGCTGGCAAAAACGCATTGACAAAGGTAATTATTGAAACATCGTTATTAGACGAAAAAGAAAAAGTCAATGCTTGTTTGCTTGCAAAAGAAGCAGGTGCTGATTTTGTGAAAACCTCAACCGGATTTTCTGGCGGGGGAGCAACGGTAGATGATGTTCGTCTGATGCGTGAGACTGTCGGACCGGATATGGGGGTAAAAGCCTCTGGCGGTGTTCGGGATCTGAAAACCGCCAAAGCAATGATTGAAGCCGGAGCAACGAGAATTGGCGCTAGTGCAGGGGTTACCATTGTGAAGGAAAATAATGAAAACTAATTATGTGTAATATGCGAAATAAAACATTTTGAGTAAGCTATCAGCAAAAAAACAGGTACCGAAGAGTTCGCGGAAAAACGGACTTTCTGGTGCCTTTTGAGCCTGGTTTTTTAGTAAATAAAAAGCCGCCTTAGCTCTGATAAACCCAACACAAAAAGTTGCCAAACCATAACACATTTTCCCGAACTGCAAAAACGCGAAATAAATACCGTTGACCAAAATACAGCGTTATATTATAATTACAAAAGGCGTATTTAATATTTATATGCTTGTACATTCTGTTTTATGCTTCGGAGGGAGGGAAATTAGCATGTCAAACACAACTCGCGTTCGTAAAAACGAGTCTCTTGAAGATGCTCTTCGTCGCTTTAAACGCAGTGTTTCAAAAAGTGGTACTTTATCGGAATACCGTAAACGTGAATACTATGAGAAACCTAGCGTTCGTCGCAAAAAGAAATCTGAAGCTGCTAGAAAGCGTAAATATTAAAGAAGGTGCACGAAATGTCATTACTAGATGTACTGAACAATGATATGAAGCAAGCCATGAAGAGCAAAGATAAAGAAAAATTGAATGTGATTCGCATGGTGAAAGCTTCATTGCAAAACGAATCAATTCATCTTGGTAAAAATAATCTTACAAAAGATGAAGAGCTAACGATTTTATCAAGAGAATTAAAACAAAGAAATGATTCCCTCCATGAATTTGAAGCGGCTGGACGCGAAGATCTTGTTAAAAAACTTGAAGCTGAAATCAATATTTTACAAGAATATATGCCAAAACAGCTTAGTGATGATGAGCTGGAGGCAATTGTTCAGGAAACCATCCAGGAAGTTCAAGCAACTTCCAAAAAAGATATGGGAAAAGTGATGAGTGCCATCATGCCCAAGATAAAGGGTAGGGCAGACGGATCAAAGGTGAATAAAATCGTCATCAGCAAATTAAATTAACGCGGTACAAAAAGGCTGTCCCTGATTTGGGGCAGCCTTTTTGCAGTTATTCAAAGACTTACGCATTGCGATAAAGCGAGTAACCACGGTCCCGCATTTTTGCTTTTTTAACCAGCAAGCATGATTTATTTCCTTGTTGGTAAAGAAAGTATAAAATTGGGCTGTATTCATGTCATTTGCTATGACAGCCACGTCCGTCTCCAGCGTCCAGCAACTATCAGATGTTTTGGTGGGACGAGTAATCGCAGTCCCAGAGCTTTTTGATGGGGCGAGTAACCGCAGCCCCAAACTTCACACTCCTCTCCTCGAAAAAGAAGAACGCTTTTTCTTCGTGCGATGTCAATTCGAGGGAGTTTATTCTGGCACTACGATAAGTCAACATCGGTTCGTACGAGTCAAAGGATGGCCGACTAAAAGCGGGCTTGCCGCCCAATGTCGGCATACCCCTGTTGCAGGGACATGTTTCCTTTATCTCATTGCGGAGCTTTTTGATGGGACGAGTAACCGCAGTCCCAGGGCTTTTCGGTGGGGCGAGTAATCGCAGCCCCAGAGTGCTCCAGTTTGTATGTTGCTACGACGCACAGGACGTGCTAGTACAGGCGTTGCGACAAAAGCTCTTCGGTGGGACGAGTAATCGCAGTCCCAGGACGTCGCGCTTTTAGCCTGTAAGGGCGCTTACGCCTTTGTTCTTTTTCTCCATCTATCTTTTTATTCCCTGTTCGTGATAAGATATTACTAAGCTAAGCCGAAAAAATTGAAACCATTTTCCTGCAAATCACGTATAACAATGATGAAAGACTCGTGTTATGATGAATTCCGATTCTGCTTCACCACACAGGTTACAGCTGATTCACTCAATGAAGGGGGTGGTTTATTGAGAATGAAGTTTCTTACATATTCATTGTTTGCAGTCGCTTTCGTATGGCTTTTTTTCGCACCGGGTTCCACCAATGTACATGCAAATGAAGAAGGCCAGGGAAAGCTTGTATATGTAATTCCGATTGAAAATGAAGTTGAGAGGGGACTGGAAGCTTTTCTCGAGAGGTCAATCAACGAAGCAATGGATGCAGGTGCGGACCAGCTAATCTTTGAAATTGATACACCGGGCGGCAGGGTAGATGCTGCAAAACAAATTGCCAACCTGTTGCATGATGTTTCGGTTCCTACAACTTCCTACATCAAAAACGATGCCTTGTCTGCCGGATCGTACATTGCACTTAACACGGACAATATCTACATGAGTCCGCAGGCTACAATGGGGGCTAGCGGGGTTATAAACCAGGATGGCACAGAAGCCGATAAAAAAGCACAATCCGCATGGCTTGCAGCAATGAAGAGCGCGGCGGAATCTAAAGGCAGGGATCCACTGTATGCCGCGGCAATGGCAGATAAAGATGTCGATTTGCCGGAATATGGGGCACCCAAAGGGAAATTCCTTACGCTAGGTCCAAAACAGGCAGTTGAAGTTGGTTATGCAAAAGACATTGTCAAAAACCGTACTGCGTTGCTACATCAACTTGGGTTGGATAAGGCAACTATCGTGGAGACGCAGCCCACTTTTGCCGAAAAATTAGCCAGGTTCCTTACCAACCCGATTGTTGTTCCTATTTTGCTCTCTGTTGCCAGCTTGGGGCTGATCGTTGAATTGTATTCTCCTGGTTTTGGCGTACCGGGAATTATGGGCGTCACTGCATTGATTTTATTTTTCTATGGGCATGTGGTTGCCGGCTTGGCGGGCATGGAAGCAATTATACTGCTGCTTATAGGGATTGCTCTAATTGTATCTGAATTCTTTGTTACGAGCGGAATACTTGGTTTTCTCGGAATTGGTGCAGTAGTAGGAGCACTATTTATGTCGGGGGCAAGTATTTCGGGTATGGCTGTCAGTATTGCAATTGCTTTAATAGTTGCCATAATCGCTGCGATCATTCTTTTTAAAACAATCGGAAAAGAAAAAGGTCTCTTAAAGCACATCATTTTACTCGATAGTACAAAAACGGAATTGGGATACGTCGCATCCGAAAACCGCCTCGAGCTAATTGGTCTTGAAGGGACAGCTGTTACAAACTTAAGACCATCCGGAACTGCCCTAATTGACGGTGAAAGGATTGATGTTGTTACAGAAGGGGGCTATATTCCAAAAGATGCTGCTATTTCAGTCGTCAAAGTCGAAGGGAATCGTGTTGTAGTTCGTATTAAAACAGAGGAAAAAAAGTCATGACGTACGTTTTGAAAGGTTAATTCACACTTGACGTAAGCCGAGGAATCAAGCAAGATGGTAAGGATAGCATCATTTTGCCAAGATATAAAAACAGTGCTCCTGACAATGCAGGACTTGCAGGTACACACGTGCTTTGGCAAAATATATTATTTTTCATTTATATACAGGAGGGAAAAAGATGGGTATAGCTGAATTAACGCCAATTATTATTATTGCACTAATCGTGATTGCCTTGGCAATCCTGTTTACCTTTATTCCGGTAACACTATGGATTAGTGCCTTGGCAGCAGGTGTAAAAGTAGGGATTTTCACGCTGATCGGGATGAGACTTCGGCGAGTGGTTCCAAGCAGGGTAATCAATCCGCTAATTAAAGCGCATAAGGCAGGATTAGAAGTAACCACAAACCAGCTGGAAAGCCATTATTTGGCAGGAGGTAACGTAGATAGAGTGGTTAATGCATTGATTGCAGCTCATCGGGCAAATATGCAGCTTACATTTGAGCGTGCGGCAGCGATCGATTTGGCAGGCAGGGACGTTCTGGAAGCAGTTCAAATGAGTGTTAACCCAAAAGTAATTGAGACACCATTTATCGCGGGTATTGCGATGGATGGTATCGAGGTGAAAGCGTTGGCCCGGATTACGGTTCGCGCCAATATTGACCGACTTGTCGGTGGTGCTGGTGAAGAAACAGTTATCGCCCGTGTAGGTGAAGGTGTTGTTTCAACCATTGGTAGCTCACAAACGCATAAGCAAGTATTGGAAAATCCCGATTCCATTTCACATACCGTACTCGCCAAGGGTCTTGATGCCGGAACAGCTTTTGAAATATTGTCCATTGATATTGCAGACGTGGATATCGGTAAGAACATCGGTGCCATACTGCAGACAGATCAGGCGGAAGCGGATAAAAATATCGCGCAGGCAAAAGCGGAAGAAAGACGTGCGATGGCTGTGGCAAAAGAGCAGGAAATGGTGGCACGTGTTCAGGAAATGCGCGCACATGTTGTTGAGGCTGAAGCGGAAGTTCCAAAAGCACTTGCTGAAGCTTTGCGTACAGGAAAAATGGGCGTCATGGATTATTTAAACTATCAAAATATTAATGCGGATACAGATATGAGAGATTCCATTGGTAAATTGAGCAAAGATGAACATAATGAGGACAATGATGACTAAATTTACCTGTTACGGCTTAAGGAGGGTTTGCCTTGGGAAGCCTATTTGACTTTTTTTTCAGCAACATTTTTATCATTCTCGTTATTATCGGCGGCATCATCCAGTTTATGTCAAACGGTAAAGAAAAGGATAAGGAAAGCACGAAACAGCAGCGAAGAGGGTCTGTTCCAAGATCAAGACCAATGCAACAGCCCAAGCGGCAAGGAACCGGCGAAAAGCCAATGCCTTCCAAAACAGCAACATATGAGGCAGCAAAGAAAAAACCGGATTTATCGGGAGAGAAGCCAAGTGCATATGCTGTTACCCAGCAACAGCAAGAGCAGCTGAAACGACTTCAAAGCCGCATGAATACAAAACAGGCCATTGAACAAATGGGAGAATTGGATGCTAATAATCACACGGCACTTCCGTTTGGCAAGTTAAAGCAAAATAATGCGTCTGAACGAAACCAAAACTTAAAAAAACAAATGAAAAAACGCATCACTGGCAATGGACTGGTCGGGGGAATTATCATGTCGGAGGTACTTGGATCACCAAGGGCAATGAAACCCTATCGCAGTGTCGTTGCAAGAAGGCAGCAGAAGCAGTAAACAAACTGTGTATCCACAAAGCGCAAGAGCTTTGCGGGTGCACAGTTTTTTAGTTCTTATCGAGCAGTTTTTTTCATACATATGTATGTGAGAGGAGGCCGCAACTTTGAAGAAAATACATCAGTATATGCGTCCTTTATTCACAAAATATCTTGCACTTCCTTCAGATGCCGTCCATGAATTGCCAAGAATAACGATGATCGGGCAAATTCATGCCTATATAGAAAATCACAAAGGCATTTCCGTATTTACGGATACCGAATTGCGACTAAGGACGATTAATGGATATATTCAGCTGACCGGCAACTCTTTTGTTTTGAAATTAATGCTTCCGGAAGAGGTTTTGCTTGAAGGTAAAATTTCGGATGTTAAATTCATTCCAGAGAAAGAATAGGAGGAAAAAATGAAACACGTACAAGCAACATTTATCACAGGTTATGTGACAATCATGGTTAAAGGGCAAATGCCGGAAATTTTCTTTCAGCAATGCGTCGACCACGACATCCCCATCTGGAATGTAAAGAGAGTCAATCCAAAACAATGCGAAGGCAATATACGTCTGCAAGACATCCGGCAAATGCGCAAGATTCGGAGGGGGACAGGCTATAAGATAACATTTTCCCGTAAAAAAGGACTGCCTTTTATGTTCAAGCGTTTTTGGGGGAAAAAGGAACTTGTTGCCGCAACGTTGCTAAGCGGACTGTTAATCCTGCTGCTTTCCAATATTTTGTGGAAAGTTGAAATAACGGGTGTTCCTACTGATATTGAAAAGAAGATAACTAAGGAATTGAATAATAGCGGCATTCATCCTGGTGCCTGGACATTTTCCATGGATTCACCGAGTGACATTCAGCAAAACCTGTTAAAGCATATACCCGAATTGCTCTGGGTTGGCGTTGAAAAAATGGGGACAACCATCCGGCTGGAGGGCGTGGAGAAGATTGTCGTCAAAAAAGAACCGGTTTCTGGTCCGAGAGATTTGGTTGCAACAAAGAAGGGGATCATTAAAAAAATGTATGTATCGAAAGGACGCCCTCTCGTCTATGTGAATGATTACGTAGAACCCGGGGAAGTCCTTGTCTCAGGCAATCTTCGCGAAAATGAAAACGTGGATGAAGAAAAAGAGAAAAAACAATCGCCCGTACTCGTTTCTGCTGAAGGGGAAGTGATCGCTAGAACATGGTATGAAATACATGCGACGATTCCGTTGAAAACGACACAAGAAATATTGACTGGAGAACAAGAAACGAAATATTATATGCAGCTCGCCGATTTTCGTCTGCCAGTCTGGCATTTTTTAAACCCTGATTTTGAGGAGATACAGGTAGATAACGAAAAAAAGCCAATTTATTTTTTCAAATGGAAGCTCCCGATATCCATTGTTGAATCGGTTATCAATGAAAAGAAATCCAAACAAATTTCCCATACAAAAAAAGAAGCGATTCAAATCGGTGTTGAACAAGCAAGACGTCAATTGCAAATGCAACTGCCGAAAGGAGCCAAAATCATCTCCGAAAAAATTTTGCATGATTCTGTCGACCATGGTAAAGTTAAAATAGCTTTATACGTAACTGTAGAGGAAAATATTGCACAAGCAGAAGCGATTCATCCCAAAAAGGAA
Organism: Tigheibacillus jepli; assembly: GCF_030732005.1. Classification (GTDB taxonomy): domain Bacteria; phylum Bacillota; class Bacilli; order Bacillales; family Amphibacillaceae; genus Tigheibacillus; species Tigheibacillus jepli. Next base: position 42,522 of record NZ_JAROCA010000016.1, read on the forward strand.
GAATAAGAAGGAATGGATGGTACTACCCATGAATGATTTTCAAGGAGATTGATTATGTCGGATAATTTTCAGCTTATTGATTTGCAATTGGATGGAATAGATGAAGCCGTGGCATTATTTGGAAACAATGACCGCCACTTGAAGTATATTGAAGACAAGCTTCAAGTTTCCATTATTACCCGCGGGGAACAGCTTGCTGTTGAGGGAACAGATCATGATAGAAAAATGGTCGAGGATATATTGAAAGCACTGTTGCGTGTCATCCAAAAAGGATTGACCATTTCTCAAAGGGATATAGTGTATGCGATTGATTTGGAAAAACAGGGAAAAATTTCGCAATTCGAGACATTATTCGAGGATGAAATAACGAAAACTGCGAAAGGAAAATCTATTCGCGTAAAAACACTTGGCCAAAAGAAATACATTGCAGCTATAAAAGAGAATGATCTGGTGTTTGGCATCGGCCCGGCAGGCACTGGGAAAACGTATTTGGCAGTAGTCATGGCTGTACGCGCGTTGAAAGATGGTTTGGTCAAACGGATTATTCTTACCAGGCCTGCAGTGGAGGCCGGAGAAAGCCTTGGTTTTCTGCCGGGTGATCTGAAAGAAAAGGTTGACCCATATTTGCGGCCGCTTTATGATGGCCTTCATGATGTTCTGGGAGCAGAACATACCATGCGTTTAATTGAACGCGAAGTGATTGAAATTGCACCACTTGCTTATATGCGGGGTCGTACGTTGGACGATGCTTTTGTCATTTTGGATGAAGCACAAAATACTACCCCTGAACAAATGAAAATGTTTCTGACCCGCTTGGGTTTTGAATCCAAAATGGTAATAACTGGGGATGTCACCCAAATCGATTTGCCAAAAGGGGTCAACTCCGGATTGATTACCGCAAGCCAGTTGTTGACAAATATAAACGGTATTTCTTTTGTCTATTTGAACCAGACAGATGTTGTCAGACACCCGCTTGTCCAAAAAATCATCGAAGCGTATGAGAACAAACAATGAACCAGACTTCGTTATGAAGTCTGCTTTTCTATACATAAACAATTTGATAGACGGAAGGGGGATGACATATTTTGAAGCGTAAATTGCCAAATACACAAAAACTGCTGCATTTCTTTCAGCGAAAAAGTCTTTCTATTCTTTTGCCGATAGGTATCCTGGCAGTATTTTTGTTTTTGCTGACAATCAATAATGTGTATACACAAACGTATAATATCGAGCGATTTAATATTGCGAAAGAAACGATCTATTCACCGATTACGATTGAAAATCAGCAAGAAACCGAACGGAGAACGAGACAGGCAATCCAATCTGTCGAGGATCGGTACGATATTTCACAGGACATTACGTCTGAACGGACAGCGTATATCACAGAAATTTTTGACGCCGTAGATAAATTGGAAAATGGCAAGCGGGGTGACCAAAAGAAACAAGCACCATTATCACACCAGGAAAAGCTGGAGCGGTTAAAACAAATTTTATCACCGGAGATAACGGAACAATTGAATGACAGCGTATTTGCCAATTTACTATTGTTCCCAAAAAACGAACGAAGCGAAGGAGAGAAAATTTTTCTTTCTTCGTTAAAACAGGTTTTGGAAAAAGGGGTACGCAGTGAAACAATTCAAAGCAGTGTTTCCGAGGTAAAAGACCGTGTGAAATATTCAAAGCTCGATGACCAGTTAAAACAGGTATTTTATAAGTTGGCAGATTTTGCAGTCGTTGAAAATTCCTTTTTTGATGCGAACAAAACAAGCGAAGCAAGAAAAGAAGCAGCAAACAATGTGGATCCGGCGATGATACGCGCCGGTGAAATCATCGTACGAAAAGGCCAAACCATTACAAATGAGGTTTATGAAGAATTGAAGTTGGTTGGATTGCTGAATAAAGAACGCAACGTCTACCCTTTGATCGGCCTTGCGATTTTGATCGTGTTAATCGCTGGAATTATTGCGCATGAAATGATCAGGCTGTCCAATAAAAATGAACTGGACAAAAGCAAGGTAGCTGCCATTTTGCTGATTAGTATGATTGTTGTCTCCTTGATGAAGGCGGTAAGCATCTTTGCCACATCTGCCAATCAATTATTTTATATTGTTCCCGTGGCGATGGGCGCGTTGCTGATGAAATTGCTGATTGGTGAAAGAATTGCCATCATCTTTTCCAGTTTGAACGCTATTATGGGAACTGTGATTTTCAATGGTGAGATCCCGGGCTCACTGAATATTGAAGCGGGTATCTATTTTTTCTTTTCGCAAATTGCTGCCGTTTTGTTTCTGAGAAACGTAAAGGACCGCTTGGCGATTATGAAGGCAGGCGCAGGCATGTCCATTGTCAATATACTGACTGTACTTTTATTTATATTTCTTTCATTTGAAAAATATGCGATGAAAGATGTAATTCTGCAACTTGGATTCGGTTTCGCATCCGCCTTTATTGCATCTGTTTTAACGATCGGGTTATTACCATTCTTTGAAACGGTATTGGGTATATTATCAGATATCAAGCTGCTACAATTATCGAGTCCGAACCAGCCGCTGCTTAAAAAAATCCTGACCGAAGCTCCCGGAACATATCACCATTCCGTCATGGTAGCCAATTTAAGCGAATCCGCATGTGATGCGATTGGGGCTAATGGACTTTTGGCACGGGTAGGCGCTTATTATCATGACCTGGGCAAAACGGTCAGGCCGCTTTATTTTATTGAAAATCAAATGGGCATCAAAAATCCGCATGATTACATTTCGCCGGCACAAAGTGCAGAAATCATCATTCGTCACCCGTACGATGGTGCGGAAATGCTGAAACAAAAAAAGATGCCAAAAGAAATAATTGATATAGCCATGCAGCATCATGGCACATCCCTATTGAAATATTTTTACTACAAGGAAAAGGAAAAAAATCCGGATGTAAAAGATGAACTTTTTCGTTATCCCGGCCCTAAACCGCAAACGAAGGAGATAGCCGTTATATCCATTTGTGATTCGGTTGAAGCGGCGGTGCGTTCCTTGGAAGAACCAACGGAAGAGAAAATTGATGAAATCGTTGCATCCATTGTCAATGACCGCTTGCAAGATAATCAGCTGGACGAAAGCCCACTGACTATTCAGGAATTGAAAATCGTCCATCAAACGATATGCAAATCTTTAAAAGGGATTTTTCATTCACGGATCAAGTACCCGACCGAAGGAGGAAAAACACATGCAAATTGATTTTCAAGATAACACAGAATCCGTAACAGAGGATATGATAGACCTGCTTCATCGTCTGTTACTATTTGCCGCCGAAAGCGAAGATGTGCCAGATGAAGCGGAACTGTCTGTCAGTTTTGTCAACAATGATGAGATTCAAGTGATTAATCGCGATTATCGTGACAAAGACCAGCCCACGGATGTGATTTCTTTTGCGCTGCAGGAAGATTCCGATGGAGAATTGGAAATTGTTGGGCAAAATTTACCGGTGGTATTAGGTGACATTATCATTTCTGTCGATCGTGCAAAAGAGCAGGCAAAAGAATACAATCATTCCTTTGAAAGGGAAATGGGTTTTTTAGCTGTACATGGGCTGCTTCATTTGCTTGGATATGACCATATGAATCCTGAGGATGAAAAAGTAATGTTTCAGCGACAGGATGATATTTTGGGAGCATTTCACCTTGAACGGTAAAAAAAAGAATTTTATCGGATTTCGCTTTGCTATAAGCGGAATTTTGGAAGTGATTGGTGCAGAAAGAAACTTTCGAATACATCTGGGTGTATTTTTTCTTGTTATTGTATGTGGCGTCTATATGAAGCTGTCAGCCATGGAATGGTGCCTGATTTTGATCGTAAGCAGTCTGGTGATGGTTGCAGAAATGCTGAACAGCGCAATTGAGCGGCTAATTGACTATTTGAAACCGGAAATCCATCCCGCTGCAAAAAGTATTAAAGACATTGCAGCCGGGTCTGTTTTATTGGCGGTAATCAGTGCTGTTGCAGTCGGATGTATTATTTTCATACCTAAAATAGCCCTGCTGTTTACTCACTAAGCCCTTTTTTGGGGCTTTTTCTTTTTCCATTCTGCATAATGCCCCAACGATTCATATTTCAACTGCATGTCAAAAGCTATGTCAAACGTTAGAATGTTTTTAAAGGTTTTGTCGAATGGATGAAAGGTTATTTAATTTATAGTATGATTAGATAAAGCATTAATTTGACGCCATGGAGGAAACATCGTGGAAAACAATTTTAAATCGGGATTTATCGCTATTATTGGCAGACCAAATGTTGGAAAATCGACTTTCTTGAATCGGGTCGTCGGCCAAAAGATAGCAATTATGAGTAATAAGCCGCAAACAACGAGAAATAAAATTCAAGGCGTTCTCACACAGGATGACGCACAAATGGTATTTATTGATACGCCAGGGATTCATAAACCGAAACACCGTCTGGGTGACTTTATGGTAAAAATTGCCGAGAACACTTTAAATGAAGTGGATGCCGTTCTTTTCATGATTAATGCAGAAGAAGGGTATGGCAAGGGCGATCAGTACATTCTCGATCTTCTGCAAAAAATACACAGTCCAGTATTTCTGGTGATAAATAAAATTGATTTGGTTCATCCGCATAAACTGTTGGACTTAATTGCGCAGTATAAAGACAAATATGATTTTGAAGAGATTATTCCCATCTCGGCTTTGCAAGGAAATAATGTTGACAATTTGCTTGGATTATTAAAAGACCATTTACCACAAGGACCGCAATATTACCCTGCGAATCAGGTCACAGACCATCCCGAAAGATTTATTATCAGTGAATTAATCAGGGAAAAGGTGCTTGAGCTGACGCGAGAGGAAGTTCCGCATTCAGTTGCTGTGGTGATTGACAGTATTGAAAAGCGTTCTTCCAACGCTATTTATTTGCAGGCGACAATTGTCACGGAAAGAAAATCACAAAAAGGCATCCTCATCGGAAAACAAGGCACCATGTTAAAAAATATAGGCATCAAAGCCCGTAAAGATATTGAATCCCTGCTTGGTACAAAGGTGTTTTTGGAGCTTTGGGTAAAAGTAAAGGCGGATTGGAGAAACAAACAGAGTCAGCTGAATGAATACGGTTTTCGAATGGATGAATATTGATTACTGGAAAAATTTAAAGGTCATTGTTTGGTCGGATATGGTCATTCTAAGTATATGCAAAAGTTAATCGCTTTTAGATGTTTTGTCGTTTAAGCCTCGTTTAAAATATACTTTTTAAGTATAAGAAAGGTGGTTTTTCGATTGATTGATCTTACTTGGAAATTATTCAGAGAAACCGGAAATATTGAAACCTATTTGCTGATGAAGGAATTGGAAATGGATAGTGATATTGAAAAACCTGAAAATGATTCACAAACGGTTGCAAATGAGGAACTGACTTGACGATTTTTCCCGTTTCCATTTGAAGATAGCAATAGCTTTTTGAACGAATAGAAAGGTAGACCATCGTGCTGGATAAAATAAAGGGTATTGTCATTAAAACAAGGGATTATGGGGAAACAAACAAAATTGTGACAATCTATAGCGCCAATGCGGGAAAGTTTTCTGCCGTTGCAAAGGGCGCAAAGAAACCTAAGAGCAGAATGGCTGCTGTAACGCAGCCATTCATATATGGTGAATTTCTTGTGTTCATGGGTAGTGGATTAGGAACGATTCAGCAAGGGGACGTGCTGACTTCTTTCCGGGAAATACGGCAGGATATTTTTAAAACCGCATATGCATCATATGTTTTGGAGCTGACTGATAAATTAGTTGAAGAAAAGCAAGCGGATGCATTTTTATTTCAACAGCTTTACAACACGTTGGAATGGATTTCAAAGACAGATTCCGCTCAGGTTCCGATCATGATGTATGAGATGAAATTATTTGCCAAAGGTGGGTTCGCACCCGTCCTTGATTACTGTGTGAGCTGTCATTCCAAGCAACTTCCATATGCTTTTTCTATTAACGAGGGGGGTTTTTTATGTGCGAAATGCAAATTCCAGGATCCTGCAGCCATTGAATTGCCGAATGCCCTCAGCAAATTACTGCATACATTCCTGCATGTCGGAATAGAAAGGGTAAAAAATATATCCGTAAAAGAGGAAAACCTGAAACTTTTGCGACAAATAATGAATGCCTACTATGATCAGTATGGCGGATATTTTTTGAAAACAAAAAAATTCCTTGCCCAATTGGATAAACTCAAGTAAATTAGTTGACAAAACGTTGTCGCATAGCATATTATTTTTACATATGAAAATCTATACATGATATTGCTATGAAAGAGAGTAGTATTTGGAATATGCACTGTCATAAGCGAGCCCGGAATAGTGAAAGCTGGGTGTCAGTGCCCCAAAGAAGGCGCTTTGGAGCAATGAAAATAAAGCGGCTTTCTGCAGCGGCAGAGAGCAAATAGGGTGGAACCGCGGATCATAAGACCGTCCCTATGCCTTATGTGGCATAGTGGCGGTTTTATTTTTTCAATTTGAATGGAGGTTGGATGAATGAATGTTCAGGAAATGATTTTAACATTGCAAACATATTGGTCTAAGCAAAATTGTATGCTAGTGCAAGCTTATGATGTCGAAAAGGGGGCAGGGACAATGTCGCCGATGACATTGTTAAGGAGTTTGGGGCCGGAGCCTTGGCGGGTTGCGTACGTGGAGCCATCCAGAAGACCTGCTGATGGAAGATATGGCGAAAACCCGAATCGTCTTTATCAGCACCACCAATTTCAAGTGATTATTAAACCATCGCCAGATAATATACAGGACCTTTATCTTGGCTCACTAAAAAAATTGGGAATCGATCCACTGGCACATGATATTCGCTTTGTGGAGGACAACTGGGAAAATCCAACATTGGGTGCTGCCGGTCTGGGCTGGGAAGTATGGCTTGATGGCATGGAAATCACGCAGTTTACGTATTTCCAGCAAATTGGCGGACTTGAGGCGAATCCGGTAACCGTTGAGTTGACCTATGGCATTGAAAGATTGGCTTCTTATATTCAGGACAAGGAAAATGTATTTGATTTACAATGGTCGGATGATTTTACGTTGCGGGATATTTTTTATCAGCCTGAGTACGAGCATTCAAAATATACTTTTGAAGAATCGGATGAAACGATGCTTTTCGAATTGTTTGGCATGTATGAAAAAGAAGCGAAAAGGACCATGCATAAAGGGCTGATTTTTCCTGCGTACGACTATGTGCTGAAATGTTCACATACATTCAATTTATTGGATGCAAAAGGACTGATATCGGTTACGGAAAGAACAGGGTATATTTCCCGGATCCGCAATCTTGCGCGCACAATTGCAAAACAATATGTAGCAGAAAGAGAAAAACTTGGATTTCCTATATTGCAGAAAAAGGAGGAAGCATGATGGGCCAACATGTGCTATTTGAAATCGGTTTGGAGGAAATGCCAGCGAGATTTATTGATCAGGCTGAATCCCAACTGCTGGATAAAACAAAAAAATGGCTAGATGAGCAACGGATTTCCTATTCCGGCGTTACATCCTTTTCTACCCCGCGAAGACTTGCCGTAAGAATTGAAAATATTGCAGATCGTCAAGAAGATATCAATGAAGAGGCAAAAGGTCCAGCAATGAAAATTGCCAAAGACGATGCCGGCAATTGGACAAAGGCAGCTATTGGTTTTACAAGAGGGCAGGGAAAAACAGTCGACGACATTTATACAAAAGAAATAAAAGGAGTTTCCTACATCTTTGTTAAAAAGCAAATCATCGGCAAAGAAACGATGGAACTTCTGCCATCTTTTAAGGATGTTATCCTGTCTTTGCAATTTGGCAAAAATATGCGCTGGGGAGAAGAAAAGCTGCGTTTTATCCGTCCGATTCGCTGGCTCGTTGCATTGTACGGAGAACGCACCATCCCATTTGAGATTGCGCATGTAAAAACCGGGAATACGACATACGGACACCGTTTTTTAGGTGAAAAAATTACTCTTGTGCAACCACAAGATTATGAAAAAATGCTTAACGAACAGTACGTAATTGTTGAACCGAAAAAAAGAGAGCAACTGATTATCGATGGTATTCACGCGTTGGAAAACAATCAAGGTTTCCATGTATCCATTGACGATTCACTTCTTCGGGAAGTACGCAATTTAGTCGAATATCCAACCGTATTTGTCGGTTCATTCGAAAAAGAATTTCTGGAAGTCCCTTCTGAAGTGTTAATTACATCTATGAAGGAACATCAGCGCTATTTCCCGGTATTTGATGATCGTGATCGCAAGCTGCTCCCACATTTTATCGGGGTTCGAAATGGAGACAGCAACCACTTGGAAACAGTCATCAGGGGTAATGAAAAAGTGCTTCGGGCACGTCTTTCCGATGCGAAATTCTTTTTTGATACCGACCAAAAACAAGATATTGCTTTTTATCAACGTAAATTGGCAAACGTTGTATTTCAGGAAAAACTTGGTACCATTCAAGATAAAGTGGACCGCGTTGTTAAGATAACAGAATTGATCTGCGAAAAAATTGCTTGTGATGAAAAAACAACGAAGCAGGCTATTCGTGCAGCGGAAATTTGTAAATTTGATTTAGTCACCAATATGGTAAATGAATTTACAGATTTGCAGGGGATCATGGGTGAAAAATATGCGAGAATTTTTGGCGAGGAAGAAGCAGTTTGCAAAGCTGTTGGCGAGCAATATCTTCCCGACCACGCAGAAGGAGAGCTTCCGCAAAGTCTGATTGGCTCGATTTTAAGTGTTGCCGATAAACTGGATACCATTGCAGGCAGCATCTATGCAGGGTTGCGTCCAACTGGTTCACAGGATCCGTATGGTTTGCGTCGTCAAGCCTTAGGCATTTTAAGGATATTGGAAAATACAAAGTGGCATGTTGCAGTCGAAGATTTATTCCAAATGGCAGGTGAATTGTTTGCATCAAGCGCTATTGAAGGCTTGGATGCGGCAGATTTTGAGAAAGAGTTGCACGATTTCATTCAAAAGCGCGCGAATTATTTATTAAAAGAAGCAGGAATTTCATCTGATGTCATTCAGGCAGTTACAGGAAATGGCATTGGCGAATTCCCTTATGCTATGCAAAAAGCTGTTATTTTGTCAGAGAAGCGCAATGACGAGGCGTTCAAACTTACACAGGAGGCACTAAGCCGTGTACTGAATCTTGCCGAAAAAGGCCAGGTTGGTACCGTAGATGAAGGCCGTTTGGAAACAGAAAGTGAAAAGATACTTTATGATACATTCCAACAGCTGAAAAAAGAATTCGTTGAGGCGAATGATTCCAACGATGCCATGGCTGTTTTGCGAGTTCTTGAGCAATTGGCATTGCCAATTCACAGCTTCTTTGACAATAATATGGTAATGGCGAAGGACGAAAAATTAAAACAAAACCGTCTTACGCTGCTCGCGAATATGTCACAAATGATTCATTCATTTGCCGATTTTTCCGCAATTGCATGGAAACAGCAAAATTAAGTTCAGACGCCAGTACAGTTGGGATAGGTGGTGAAAAAGAGTGGAGTTATCCAAAAGGCAGGAAGAAATCATTGAAATTGTCAAAGCAAACGCGCCGATAACTGGTGAACATATTGCCGAGAAACTTCATTTGGCAAGAGCAACACTACGACCTGACCTTGCAATTCTTACAATGGCAGGATTTTTAGATGCCAGACCGCGTGTAGGTTATTTTTTCACCGGAAAGACAGGTTCAGAACTGCTGACCGAAAAAATCAAGCAATTCAAAGTTTATGAATACCAATCCATACCAATTGTCGTAAAAGAAAGCGTCTCTGTATACGAGGCGATATCTACCATGTTTTTGGAGGATGTTGGAACATTATTTGTTGTTGATGATAAATCGCATTTATGTGGTGTGTTGTCCCGAAAAGATTTGTTGCGTGCAACGATTGGCCAAAAGGATCTAAACCAAATCCCTGTTCACATCATTATGACAAGGATGCCAAATATAACGATTTGCAGAAAGGAAGATTTGCTTATCGATGTCGCTAAAATATTGATTGAGAAGCAAATCGACGGGGTACCAGTTGTCAAAGATACACAGGATGGTTTTGAGGTGATTGGCAGAGTTACAAAAACTACGATAACAAAAGCTTTTGTGGAACTGACGATGGACAAACGTTAACAATACAATTTTTTTCTATTTAAGGGGAGAAGGGAGCATTTCTCATGTGTGCAAAACCAATCGCCTATGTATTATCGGATTCCATTGGGGAAACTGCAGAATTGGTTATAAAAGCTGGTTTAAGTCAATACAATAATGGAGAGTATAAAATACAAAGAATTCCTTATGCCGAGGACAAAAGTACCGTGGATGAAGCAATAATGCTGGCAAAAGAAAATGAAGGTATTATTGGATTCACCATCGTGGACCCCGAACTTCGCGCGTATATAAATGAGCAGGCCGATAAAAACGGTGTGGAAGCAATTGATATTATGGGCCCTATGATGCGTGCAATGGAAAGAGCATTTGGTACAAAACCGAGATTAAAGCCTGGACTAGTACACAAACTGGATGAAGATTATTTTAAAAAGGTGGAGGCAATAGAATTTGCCGTTAAATATGACGATGGCAGGGATCCGAGAGGAATTTCACGTGCAGATATCATCCTTATTGGTGTATCCCGAACGTCCAAAACACCGCTTTCCCAATATTTGGCCTTGAAAAGGTTAAAAGTCGCCAATGTCCCAATTCTGCCTGAAGTAGATCCGCCGGAAGAGTTGTTTATGGTTGATCCAAGGAAATGCATCGGGCTACAGATCAGCCCGGAAAAATTAAATGATATTCGAAAAGAACGGTTAAAATCCTTGGGACTTGGCGATCAAGCGACATATGCAAATCTCCAGCGAATCCATCAGGAATTGGATTACTTTCATAAAGTCGTAAAAAAAATTGGCTGTAAAGTAGTAGATGTTTCGAATAAAGCAGTGGAAGAAACGGCAAACGTTATCTTGCAAGTATATCAAAAACAAGCCGGTGGAAAATAATTTCAATTGGAGCCGGTCGGGGGAACATTTCACTTAGATAACAGGAATGTTCCCTGATTTATGTTTAAGACAAACTTTTCATTAGCAATTTCGTGGAAAATGTATTAAAATATCATATTGTGTAAAAATAGAATATATGTCGCAAGCGAACAAACTTACGCATTCTTATTTACAGAATGATAGCCATTGGCATATGCAACTTATAAAATAAGTGCGGATGGTATTCTGAATAATAAAACATTGATGACAAGGAAGGAATTTGCCTCCTTAATGTAGAACTAATATATTAAGGAAACAATGAACCGAAACCAGGGGTATGCGTTTAATCCCGTCCTTTATAAGGGTAAAAAGGTATTATGATGATTTCATCCGTGACTGTAATCCTTCTAATGTGTTATCATGCGGAAGGAATTTTTTTCGACCTTCCCAAAAAATATTGTCGAAAAATGAAGGATTTTATACCATGCGTATCGAATTATATAAAAGTGGTGGTTTAAATGGCCAATCATATCCCAAACGAAGTGATTGAAGAAATCCGAAAATCCAATAATATTGTGGAAGTCGTGGAAGAATATGTGCAATTAAAAAAGCAAGGGCAAAATTATATCGGACTTTGCCCATTCCACGATGAGAAGACGCCGTCTTTTTCTGTCAGCGCCGAAAAACAAATTTTTAAATGCTTCGGTTGCGGCAAAAGCGGAAATGTGTTCGGTTTTCTTATGGAAATAGAAGGATACAACTTCGTAGAGGCTGTTAAATTTTTTGCCGAACGAAGCGGAATTACACTTCCTGAATCAGTTGCGCAACCTGAAAACAGCCGAATATCCGATGATGCACAGGAAGTTCTGCAAGCATATGACTGGATGACAAAATTTTATCATCACTTTTTAAGATATGCAAAAGACAACAAGGAAGGCTATCAATATTTTAAGGACAGGGGCATTACAGATGAAACAATCGATTTGTTTAAACTTGGCTATGCACCAATGTCAACAAATTTTACAGCTTCCTTCCTTGATAAGAAAGGATTCCGGTTGCCGCTTTTGGCTAAGGCGGGCTTGCTTTCGTTAAGAGAAGACGCAACAGCGGTCGACAGATTCAGTGGGAGAATCATCTTTCCGATTCGCAACCACTTGGGAAAAACTGTCGGTTTTGCAGGTAGAACAACTACCGGTGAAAAACCGAAGTATCTGAACAGTTCGGAAAGCGAACTGTTTCAAAAGAGCAAGCTGCTGTATAATTTCGACCTTGCCAAAAAGCAAATCCGAAAAACCGGTGAGGTTATCCTGTTTGAGGGATATATGGATGTTATTTCCGCATATCAATCTGGAATTGAAAATGTCGTAGCGACAATGGGGACTGCTTTGACACAGGTACAGGCACGCCTACTGAAACGATATGTTGATACGGTTATTGTTTGCTATGACGGTGACGATGCGGGGATTGAAGCAAGTTACAAAGCGGCAAAATTATTACGCGAAACAGGCTGTGGAGTGAAGGTTGCGAATTTGAGCGGCGGAGTGGATCCGGATAATTTCATCCAAAAGCATGGCGGCGAATATTTCATTGAGAAAATTGTTCATGCAAGTGATACGTATATTTCGTTTCTCATGCGCTATCTTAAAAGAAAATATAATTTAAGTAATGAAGGAGACCGCATTCACTATATCGAAGCGGTAATCAGAGAAATAGCCTTGCTCGATAGCGTGATTGAACGGGAATATTATTTACAAGAGTTAGCCAACGAATTCAGTCTGTCCGTAGATTCCTTGAAAAGCGAAACGGAGACGGTCCGAAAAAAGCTGGGGTATAACCAGGGACAACAGAAAAAAGACAGTCAACAAAAGCAAATTCAATTTTTTCAGGCAAAGCGGCTGCTACCGGCGTTTCATAACGCTGAAAAATATTTGTTGGCTCATATGCTCCATGACCGGGTCATTTCCGAAAAAGTACGTGATGAATTAGGTGCGTCATTCAATATCGATGCACATAAGATAATTGCAACACATTTGTATGCATACTATGAAGAAGGGAATCCCTCGGATGTAAGCATGTTCGTCAATAGGCTGGAAGATGAAAAATTGGAAAAACTTGTCATTGATTTGGCCATGCTGCCGATCGACAGGGAAATCAGTGATAGGGAACTGAGGGATTATATACAGGTAATCAGGGAACAATCAAGTAGTGAAAATGATATTAAGCTTTTGAAAGAACAACAGAAAATTGCAGAGCAACAGAGTGACCCGATTACAGCAGCTGAAATTGCTGTCAAGATAATAGCGCTTCGAAAACAATTGAGGCATTCCCATGAATAGGGTAAAAATGGAAGGAGGCGGACTCATGGCTGAGGAAAAAGCTACAAATGACCATGAACTAGAGCAGACGTTGGAGCAAGCGAAAGATCAATTAATGGAAATTGGTAAAAAACGCGGTACATTGGCATATGAAGAAATAGCTGATAAACTATCCCATTTCGATTTGGACTCCGAACAAATCGATGAATACTATGAGCATCTGCAAGAACAAGGAATCGAAATAATTGGTGAATCAGATGACGATCCAAATATGAAAAAACTGGATAAAGAAGAAGAATTCGACGTAGATGATTTGAGTGTACCATTGGGCATTAAAATTAATGATCCAGTCAGAATGTACCTGAAGGAAATTGGAAGAGTCAACTTGCTTTCGGCTGAAGAAGAAATCGAGCTGGCTGAAAGAATTGAACAAGGCGATGAGGTGGCCAAAAAACGGCTTGCTGAAGCAAACCTGCGTCTGGTTGTCAGTATTGCCAAACGTTACGTCGGCAGGGGAATGCTCTTCTTAGACCTTATTCAGGAAGGGAATATGGGACTGATTAAAGCAGTCGAGAAATTTGATTACCGTAAAGGGTTCAAGTTTAGTACGTATGCAACCTGGTGGATCCGTCAAGCGATCACAAGGGCCATCGCTGACCAGGCCCGGACGATTCGCATACCCGTTCATATGGTTGAAACCATAAATAAATTAATTCGTGTACAGCGACAATTGCTACAGGACTTCGGTCGCGAACCTACACCGGAGGAAATCGGAGAAGAAATGGACCTGGCTCCGGATAAGGTACGCGATATTCTCAAAATTGCACAGGAACCTGTGTCTCTGGAAACGCCTATCGGAGAAGAAGACGATTCCCATTTGGGTGACTTTATAGAAGACCATGAAGCAATTTCTCCATCGGATCATGCAGCGTACGAGTTGTTGAAAGAACAGCTGGAAGATGTCCTGGACACCCTGACTGATCGTGAAGAGAATGTGCTACGTCTGCGTTTCGGACTGGATGATGGTCGAACAAGGACATTGGAAGAAGTCGGTAAGGTATTTGGCGTTACAAGAGAAAGAATTCGTCAAATTGAAGCAAAGGCATTGCGTAAACTAAGGCATCCCAGCCGCAGTAAACGTTTAAAAGATTTCATGGATTAATGCAGCTTAAATGAAAAAGGCATTTGATATTTTAAGAAGAAAATGCACATGCAGGTTGAATCTGGCTTAATGTCCAGATTCTCCACCTTGTCATGTTGACAGCGTTTTCACTTCTTGTATCTATTTTACGTAATTTTATTTTCTTTTGCAACTCAGAATTAAAATATTTTGGTTTTTTTCCTATTTTACTGTAGAGAAATATAAGATGATTATTTATCTAAATATGGACGCTGCTTTATTTTGACATATTTATGGCAAAAAATGATAATTTATTGGCAAAGACTTTAAACTAAATTGGTTTTAGAGTACAATAATAAATAGCTTTGGCTACATAATAGATCATAGGGGTTACATAAGGAGGTAACATAATGAAGAAAAATCCGGTCGTCCCTTATGCAATTATTGCGATTATCGGGATTCTAGCAGTTATCGTTTTATCAACCGCCGGTGTTGGACAACGCCAAGATATTCAAAAAGCGGACAAGGGTGGAGAAAAGACCGAACAGCAGGCGAAAAAAGATGAAGGCGGATCTCAAGATCCAAATGACATTTTCCAAGCCAATTGCGCTGCATGTCATGGAGCTGACTTAACTGGTCAAGTTGGACCAAATTTGACCAAAATTGGCGCCGAGCTTTCCGCAGATGATATCGTTAAAATCATCCATAACGGAAAAGGAAATATGCCTGCACAATCACAAGTTGGCGATGATGAGGCAAAAACTTTGGCCAAATGGTTGAGTGAGAAAAAATAAACTTAGAAAAAGTTGAAAAGCTTTCTGCCAAAACAGAAAGCTTTTCTTTTAGTAACTAAGAATAATTGGAGTTAAACCATGCAAAAAGAAATTACCCTATCAAAAAGATTGACAAAAATAGCATCGTTTATAGATATTGCCGAACCTTTTGCGGATATTGGATCAGACCATGCGTATTTGCCGTGTTTCTTATGCCAAAAACATGCAAATACTTTTGCTGTGGCGGGGGAAGTTAACGAAGGCCCTTTTTACAGTGCAACATATACAGTTCAAGCATGCGGGCTGCAAGACAGGGTGGATGTAAGGCTAGGGGATGGTCTTGAGGTACTGAAGGAGAATGAACGAATGCAAGTCGTTATTGCTGGTATGGGTGGCTCTCTAATTCGCTCTATTTTGGAAAAAGGCAAGAAAAAACTAAACAATGTCAGTAGGGTTATTGCCCAGCCGAATATCGATGAACGTGACGTAAGGATAGCCCTCCAGGAATTCTCTTTTCAAATTACCGAAGAAACCATATTGGAAGATCAAGGTCATATTTATGAAATAATTGTAGCTGAACAAAACAAAAATAATAAAAAAAATTCTTTAACAGACAGGGAATTATTTTTTGGCCCCTATTTGTTAAAAAATAAAACCGATATTTTTTATAAAAAATGGAAGCACAATTATCTCCATCATCAGCGCATTCTGGATCAAATGATGCGTGCCAATGTAAAAAACGAACAAAAAATAGCACAATATAGCCAAGAGATGCAGTGGATAAAGGAGGTTCTTTCAGATGAAGCAGCAGCTGACCAACGCAGACATTTTTAAAGTGATGGAGGCCTGGGCACCAAAAAGCCTGGCATACGATTGGGACAATGTGGGACTGCAAATCGGGTCTAACAACAGACCTGTAAAAAAGGTCATGGTTACGCTCGATGTCCTAGAGGAGGTTGCCGACGAAGCGATTGCAAATCATGTTGACCTTGTCATTGCACATCACCCTCTGCTGTTCAAATCACTATCCAGAATTGACACGGAACAGCCAAAGGGAAGAACGATTCAAAAATTGCTCGCCAAAAATATCTCCGTGTATGCGGCCCACACCAATCTTGATGTCGCAGCCGGCGGTGTCAACGATATGCTTTTTGAAGCACTGCAATTGCAAGATAAGGAAGTATTGCTGCCAACGCAGGCAGAAGAACTTTACAAACTTGCTGTCTATGTACCGATATCTCATCAAGAGGATATTATGCATGCATGGGCAAAGACAGATGCAGGCCACATAGGAGCTTATAGTCATTGTACATTTCGCACGCAAGGGAAAGGGACATTTAAACCCCTGGAAGGAACAAATCCATATATTGGCAAACAGCAGGAAATCAGTTTTGTAGATGAAGTGCGAATGGAAACCATTGTAAAAAAATCCCGTTTAGCTGATACGATTAAGGCAATGATTGCGGCTCATCCATATGAGGAAGTTGCTTATGATGTATATCCGCTTGAAAATAAAGGAGAATTGATGGGTCTTGGCCGCATCGGTACACTCGAGAAACAAATGAATCTAAAAGAGCTTTGCGAATTTGTTAAAACAGCATTATCGGTACCCGCGGTCAGGGTGACGGGCGATTTGACAAAGTCGATAAAAAAAGTGGCTGTATTGGGCGGAAGCGGGGAGAAATATTTTATGGATGCCAAGCGAAAAGGGGCGGACGCATACATTACGGGCGATGTGACCTTTCACGCTGCTCAGGATGCCGAACAAATAGGCCTGGCAGTAATCGACCCGGGACACCATGTAGAGAAAATAATGACAGTAAAAACGCAAGCGTATCTTCGTGAAAAATTTCCCGATTTGGAAATTATTACATCAAACGTTCATACAGAACCATTTCAATTTATGTAAGTTGTATTCTCCCTACTTTAAAAGCAAGAATTCAGTGAGAAAGGATTCCAAGCCATAAAGTTCCCCTTTATGGCAAACCTTAAAAAGGAGATCATCTATGGAAAAACACACATTCCAGGAATTTGCATTAACACCCGAAGTGCAGCAAATCATTAAAGGACTGCAGTTTGCGTATCCAACAGAAATTCAATCAAAAGTTATTCCCGCTGTTCTACAAGGAAAGAACATCATTGGCCAATCGCAAACCGGTTCGGGAAAAACACATGCGTATTTACTTCCGCTTTTCAATCAATTAAGCGATAAAGAAACAGGGGTGCAATTTGTTATTACTGCGCCAACAAGAGAATTGGCTACACAGATTCATGCGGAAGTTAAAAAAATGATTCAATTGTCAGGAAAAGAAGAAGTGTTCTCAGCAAAATTGCTGATTGGCGGGACAGACAAGCAGCGGATGGCGCACAAACTGAAGATGCCTCCGCAAATTATCGTCGGAACACCTGGCAGAATTCTCGATATGGTGAAAGATGAAGCATTATCCATCTTTTCTGCAGCTTCTTTTGTCGTTGATGAAGCAGACTTAATGCTTGATCTCGGGTTTATCAATGACGTAGATCAACTGCTTGTCCGCTGTAAACCGGATGTACAATTGCTGGTGTTTTCAGCAACAATCCCGGAAAAACTGCAGCACTTTTTTAAGAAATATTTGCAGAATCCGCTATATGTTAAAATAGAAAATGAACTATCCCCGGAAACGATGCAACACCGGCTAGTCGTATTGCGTCACCGAGATGAGGCGAGTGTCATCATGCAGATAGCTGGCATTATTCATCCGTATATGGCGATCATTTTTACGAACGGAAAAGAGCAAGCGGACAAGTTATACGCTGAATTGAATGCACATGGTCTTTCGGTTGGGCTTTTGCATGGTGGATTGGCTCCCCGTGAGAGGAAAAGAGTATTGAAGGACATTGAGAACTTGCGCTATGAGTATCTTGTAGCTACGGATCTCGCTTCACGCGGTATTGACATAAAAGGCGTCAGCCATGTGATCAACGCACAGCTGCCGATGGATGAGGATTTTTATATTCACCGTGTCGGCAGGACCGCAAGAGCGGGTATGGAAGGCATGGCGATCAGTCTTTACAAGCAAGAGGATTTGAAACTCATTGCCAAATTGGAAGAAAAAGGGCTGACATTTATATTTTCCGACATTGCCAATGGCCAATGGCAAGAGGCAAAACATTGGAATAAACGAAATCTGCGACCAAAAACGACATCCGAAGTGGAAAAAGAAGCATGGAAACAAGTAAGAAAAACGAAAAAAGTAAAACCTGGCTATAAGAAGAAAATGAAGAAAGAACAGGAAGCAATCAAACGAAAATTAATAAAGAAAAATAAGAGAAATAAATATAAAAAGTAATGCTGGGGAGGAATATACGTGTTAAAAATTGGTTCACACGTTTCCATGAGCGGCAAAAAAATGCTGCTCGGATCAAGTGAAGAAGCTGTAAGCTATGGTGAAAATGCTTTTATGATTTATACAGGTGCACCGCAGAACACACGCAGAAAACCTGTTGACGAGTTAAATATCGATGCAGGACTGGAACATGCAAAAGCCCATGGTATTTCGGATATCGTTGTTCACGCACCATATATCATTAATATCGGAAATACAACAAAACCGCAGACATTCAGGCTTGGTGTAGATTTCTTGCGTAACGAAATTGAGCGGACAGCCGCCATTGGTGCAAGACAAATTGTATTGCATCCTGGTGCACATGTCGGTGCGGGTGCCGATGAGGCAATTAAAAAAATTGTTGAAGGATTAAATGAAGTGCTTGAGGATAATCATCACGATGTGCAAATTGCTTTGGAAACAATGGCTGGAAAGGGTTCTGAAGTCGGCAGGAAATTTGAGGAAATTGCCAAAATAATTGATGGTGTCACGCATAATGAAAAACTGTCCGTTTGTATTGATACATGCCACCTGCATGATGGCGGCTATGATGTTGTCCATGATTTTGATGGTGTGCTAAATGAGTTCGATAAGATAATTGGTGTAGACCGCATCAAGGTTGTCCATGTTAATGACAGTAAAAATGAACGTGGCGCACATAAGGACCGTCACGAGAATATTGGTTTCGGTCATATTGGATTTAATGCGCTACATTATGTCATTACCCATCCGCAATTGGAACAGTTGCCAAAAATACTGGAAACGCCATTTGTTGGAGAGGACAAAAAGAATAAAAAACCGCCATATAAATTTGAAATCGAGATGATCAAGTCTGGCAAGTTTGATGAAGATTTAAAAGCGAAAATAATGGCGCAATGATTTAGCAATTATCAGTTCCCGCTCGTGCGTCTGAACTTCCCTTTTTAAAGATATAAGAAGTATAAAATTCAGGCTGTATGAATGTCACTTTTGGGTGATAGCCACGTCCGGCTCCAGCGCCCAGCAACTAGCAAACTTCACGCTTCTCCACTACGATAAGTCAACATCGGTTCGCTTTCAGCTCACCGTGTTTCCTTTATCTCATTGCGAAGCGCTCCAGTTTGTACGTTGCTAAACGGGCGCTTGCGCCTTTGTTATGACACACTGCGGGATCTGTTGGTTTAAGAAACTGCTGCAAAGCAAATGAATAATCAGGGTTCGAATAAATCAGACAACCCATATGTTTCTATCATTTCCTTAAATAGCCGATTTGCCTTTTCGGCTGTTTCTTTATCCGTTATGGCTGAAAGATCAGCCAGCATTTTTTGACGTTCTTTTTTTGAAAATGGATCAATCGAATGTGTTTTAAGATAAGAAATGATTTGTCTTCCCTGCGTTTTGTTTAATGAAAACCCATATTGCTTGCTATAGTTAAGTAATTCTGCGACTGACAGTTTTTTTAAACGCTGATTGATTAATTCCTTAAATAAAATGGACATATTTTCCGGCTCCTTTAACTTTAAATTAGTTCCTTAATATGGATATGCAGCAATACATTTCTGTGTGCCCAGTTAAAAGAAATGCTTTGTTTGGCAAAATATGTCGCAAGTATTCTTGCCCGGACTCCATAAACTATGGATGCACCTGTAAATTGGTGTAAAAGGAGGTCTTGGGATTGGGAATTAATGATCGTGATAACCACATTGATGAGGAAAGACCACTGGGCGATGCTGATCCGGTCTCTTCATACAATGATCGTGATGAAGAAACCGCTGCTGAAATAACGGCAGATGATTTCCGAGCTACAGATGTAGATGATGACGATGATGTGCATGTTGGTGGAGCTGCTGTTGGCTGGATTGCACTA
Source organism: Tigheibacillus jepli (assembly GCF_030732005.1). GTDB lineage: Bacteria > Bacillota > Bacilli > Bacillales > Amphibacillaceae > Tigheibacillus > Tigheibacillus jepli. The sequence continues at coordinate 62,932 of NZ_JAROCA010000016.1, forward strand.
GCTTTATCACTCGTTTCCTTTTTTTGGCTGCCAGTCATCTTAGGTGCAGCTGGAATTATTGTTGGGTTTGTGGCAAGAGGAAGAGATGCCCATACGCTTGGTAATATCGCTATAGCTGCCGGCGCAATCTCTGTACTTTTAGCATTATTTGTAAGACCATTTGTATAAAAAAACAGGGCTGTCAAATTCACTTGTGAATAGACAGCCCTGTTACTCATACATAGGAAAATAATAAAACATCCCCGGCTGCAAATGATATGGATCGGCCCTCGGATTGGCTGTTCTAAAATCCGTAAGCATTTGTTCAGTGGATACGCGTAACGGTGCTTTATTCAGTTTTTCAATGATTGTCAACACCGTTTCTCCTTTATTCACCTTGACCTTAACTACCTCGTATGCCTGTTTTCTTTCGTTAGCGGTCATTGTAATTTCTGAAGGTTGTAATTCCTGTTGAGACTGCAATTGTTTATTTGTCAAGTCGTCTTTGATACTCCACAGAAGCAATGCAATCATGAGATAAAAACACATCCTTTTCAAAAATGCCATTTTCATTCTCCTTTTTATGAAACAATGTATAATGGTTATACGTATAGATAGGCAAGGGGAGGGTTGATTATGGATATTTTTTCTTATAATTGGGTTGCTATTGTTATTACCGGTTTAGGAACATTATTTTTAATCGGTGAAATTTTGGTTAATATGAGAGGCGTTTTTGCACTGCTCGGTATCGGATTTATGGCTGTATATTTTTCAGTGTATGTACAAGCGAATTCGCTTATGTTGATGCTTGCAATATACTTCATTGGTATCGCATTTATTGTTATTGACGGGAAGGTGTTAAATGACGGCACATTGGCAACAATCGGGGTAGTATGCATGCTTTTATCTGTCGCGCTTCCTGCACCAAATTTTGTGGCAGGTACATATGCGGTGCTTGGTGTTTTGTTTGGAACGGCAGGGTCATTTTTATTCTTGAAAGTGTTCAAGCGCCGTGATATGTGGTCGAAAATCACCCTGAAAGATCGTCTGACGGACGAGGCAGGTTATAACTCCATGAACGAGGGCTATCGTCTTCTTGTAGGCAAAGAAGCAATGACATTAACCGATTTACGACCTGTTGGCACCATTAGAATTGATAACAAAGATTATAGCGCGGTTTCCAATGGACAATGGGTAGAAAAAAACACCCGCGTCGTTGTAGTCGAAGTGGACGGAACAAAGATTTTGGTAGAAAAAATAAATGCAACACAATAAGCGCGTTAACTCCAAAATTGGGGTTGACGCGCTTATTTTTCAATTATAAGAAGTGGTGTCAGGTGTTGCCCCCTTGTGTGAAAACGATGTTCAGACTCGACGCTATGATTGTAAAATTAATGTAAACAATCAAGAAAAATGATTTACATTAATGGACTTTTCGTCATAATTAATGGTGAATCACTAAGAACTTAGCGAAGGGAAGGTAACATTTTTGGATATCGACATACAAAAATTGATTTTCGAATTCTTAGGCGGACTGGGGATATTTTTACTTGGAATTAAGTATATGGGAGAAGGCTTGCAAAAATCTGCCGGCGATCGTCTTCGTGATATTTTGGACAGATTCACAAGCAATCCTTTTCTGGGGGTTTTGGCTGGAATCGTCGTTACGGCACTGATTCAATCAAGTTCCGGAACTACTGTATTAACTGTGGGTCTCGTCAATGCCGGTTTTATGACACTGCGCCAAGCAATCGGTGTTATCATGGGTGCCAATATAGGGACAACGATAACAGCCTTTATCATCGGTATTGATGTTGGTGAATATGCTTTACCAATCCTTGCAGTAGGATGTTTTTTACTATTCTTCTTTAAAAATAAGAAAGTTACTGCACTTGGACAAGCTTTATTTGGATTAGGCGCATTATTTTTTGGGCTGGAATTAATGGGTACGGCAATGTCGCCACTTAGAGAATTGCAATCATTTCAAAAGTTGACGCTGGATATGAGTAATAATCCGATCCTCGGCGTAGTGGTTGGAACAATGTTCACATTGCTTGTACAAAGTTCCAGTGCAACCATTGGAATTTTACAAAGTTTGTATGCACAACAAGCCATTGAATTAAAAGCAGCCATACCAGTGTTATTTGGAGATAATATTGGTACGACAATAACGGCTATACTTGCATCCATCGGTGCTTCTGTTGCTGCTAAACGGACAGCATTGACGCATGTGCTTTTTAATGTGATTGGTTCGGCAATATTCTTGATATTCTTAGGTTGGTTTACAAAATATATTATATATTTGCAAGCGCATCTGGGTTTAAACCCGGAAATGACACTTGCATTTGCCCATGGCAGCTTTAATGTTGCAAATACACTCATCCAATTTTCTTTCATTGGCACATTGGCGTGGATTGTAACGAAATTAGTCCCGGGTCAGGATGCGATTGTTGAACACAATCCGAAGCACCTGGATCCAATTTTTATTGAACGGTCATGTACACTGGCACTTGATCAGGCGAAAGCCGAAATAATTCGGATGGGGGAACTTGCAAGTGCTGGTTTGAAAAAATGCAATGATTATTTGATAACCCATCAGAAAAAAAATGCAGAAATCGCGCTGCAAACTGAGGCTGCATTAAATAATCTGGATAGGAAAATCACGGATTATCTCATCCAAATATCCGGGAAATCCATGTCTGAAACCGAGAGCATGCTGCACACATCGCTGATGGATACAGTTAGGGATATTGAACGGATAGGGGACCATTATGAAAATATAATCGAACTGATTGATTATCAAATTTCCAATAAGGTCATTTTGACGCAGCAAGCACAAGAAGACATTAATAATATGTTCGATTTGACGATGATGACGGTAAAACAAGCAGTAAAATCACTTGAAAACGTCGATTCAAAACTGGCATTGTCTGTCATCCAAAAGGAAGATGAGATAGACAAAATGGAACGTGTATACCGAAAAAAACATATTATCCGATTAAATGAGGGGAAATGCAATCCTGCTTCGGGAATTGTTTTTGTAGATATCATCAGCAATTTGGAGCGCATAGGCGACCATGCAGTGAATATCGCTGAGGAAGTATTAGGGAAAGTGAATCATTTATAATAAAGGCAAGGGGCTGCTGTATAGGCAGTCCCTTTGTATATGACATTTCATGTTTGATCCTTGTGTCTCTTGAGAAGGGTGTTCAAAAAATAAGAAGTTTGGTGCCCGCGATTACTCCACACGTAGAAAGATTGCTAAAACCGCAACCGTCTTAGGACTGCGTAAACTCGCACAGAACGTTAGGGTTTTAGTCAATGAGGTATTTGGACACGCACTTGGAATCAAGAGCCCTGGATTTTTTAAAAAAATGTATTGAAATATAATTATTAAAGTGGTATATTAATTACTGTTGCTTTGGACATGCCAATTTGCAAAAATTGAAATTGCATGTTTCGGCAAAAAACTGTTTGACATTTTTTGAAGAGCATGGTAAATTATATCTTGTGCTCGTTAAAATGTTACATAATTCCACAGTAGCTCAGTGGTAGAGCAATCGGCTGTTAACCGATCGGTCGTAGGTTCGAATCCTACCTGTGGAGCCAAATGGCGGCGTAGCTCAGCTGGCGAGAGCGTACGGTTCATACCCGTGAGGTCGTGGGTTCGATCCCCTCCGCCGCTATCCCAATTACATATTGGACCCTTAGCTCAGTTGGTTAGAGCTATCGGCTCATAACCGATCGGTCGCAGGTTCGAGTCCTGCAGGGTCCACCATTATTTATACCACGGAGGTATACCCAAGTCTGGCTGAAGGGATCGGTCTTGAAAACCGACAGGGGTGTCAAAGCCCGCGGGGGTTCGAATCCCTCTACCTCCTCCATACATAATATGAACAGGTAATACATACGAAGATTCTCGAGTTGCATAGTCATTGAACAGGCTTCTATAGGCAGGATTCATGGCGTGCGTCAAGATAGTACCGTGCGGCATTCTTAAGTAGGCTTTAATACTTCATACGGGATAAAAAATTTAATATATAATGGCTCGGTAGCTCAGTCGGTAGAGCAAAGGACTGAAAATCCTTGTGTCGGCGGTTCGATTCCGTCCCGAGCCATCATTCAATCGCAAGCTTAAGGCTTGTTTTTTTATATTGTAAGAAAGTGCAAAATTCGGGCTGTGTTAATCTTGCTTTCAGAGACAGCAACATCCGGCTTCAGCGCCCAGCAATTAGCAAGGCTTTTGATGGGACGAGTACCCGCAGTCCCAAGAGGTTTTCGGTGGGCGAGTACCCGCAGCCCCAAAGCTTTTTGATGCAAAATTAAATCGCAATCCTTTCTAAACGGTCGCTTTGGCCTTTGTCCTATATCATCTTATTGTTAATTAGAAATGATTTTTTTCTTTTGATAAATGCATAAATGTTGCAACCGCAAAATCCCTTTGATAATCTAGGATTTAAAGGATGATATCCTTTTACATTGATTAACCAAGGAGGAGTTATAATGGCTAAGTTTGAATTACCAGAATTACCTTATGCATATGATGCATTGGAGCCAACAATTGATAAAGAAACCATGAATATCCACCATACCAAGCATCATAACACATATGTAACAAAGTTAAATGCTGCACTGGAAGGACATGCTGATTTGCAAGAAAAATCTTTGGAAGATTTGATCAGCAATCTGGATGCTGTGCCTGAAGATATTCGTACTGCGGTTCGTAACAATGGAGGCGGACATGCGAACCATAGCCTGTTTTGGAAAGTGCTTTCGCCAAATGGCGGCGGTGAGCCAACAGGCGAATTAGCTGACAAAATCAACGATAAATTTGGCAGCTTTGACAAATTTAAAGAAGAATTTGCTGCCGCAGCGGCAGGACGCTTTGGATCTGGCTGGGCATGGCTTGTACTTGACAACGGTGAGCTGGCTATCGAAAGCACTCCTAACCAGGACAGCCCACTTATGGAAGGCAAAAAACCATTGCTTGGCCTGGATGTTTGGGAACATGCTTACTATCTTAAATATCAAAACAAACGTCCGGAATATATTTCCGCATTCTGGAATATTGTTAACTGGGATGAAGTTGCCAAAAACTACAATGAAGCAAAATAAACTTTTGTTCATATAAACCAAAAAGGACATGCTCTAGACGAGCATGTCCTTTTTGGTCCCTAATTTCTGCATCCTATTTTTGTAACAATACTTTCCGACCTCGCCCTCTGAATACATGCATAACAAGCCCTTTATAGTTAAGACTAAAAGAGAACATAAAGGAGCAATTTGTATGCGAAAAGGAAAAGGATTAGAAGCAATTTTGGGGAAAACCGAAATCAATCGAGACCTGATATTTTTGCTCGTTATAGGTGGGTTATATTCACTTGGCATATTTTTATCCAATACTTTTGTCAATGTGTACCTATGGAAACAAGCGGGTGATTATATAACGATTGCGGTTTATAACCTGGCTGTATTTATTTTTCAGCCAATTACTTTTATATTGGCGGGGAAAATCGCTAAAAAAATTGACCGGATTATCGTTCTGCGCTTAGGTGTTATTTTTTTATCTCTATTTTTTTTGGCTGTACTGATTATCGGCGAAAAATCAGCGACATATAATTTTCTACTTGGAAGTCTGCTTGGAATCGGTTACGGCTTTTACTGGCTTGCGTATAACGTCTTGACTTTTGAAATTACCGAGCCGGAGACGCGGGATTTCTTTAATGGCTTTTTAGGTGTTTTGCAATCTCTAGGAGGCATGATCGGACCTTTCGCAGCAGGGATGATTATTGCCAATTTAACGGATGATGTAGGTTATACCGTTATTTTCGCTATTTCCTTTGCACTGTTTATCAGTGCGGTTGTTTGCAGCTTTTTCTTGAATCGAAGACAGGCAGAAGGGGATTTTTACTTTAAGCAGGTGCTAAAAGAAAGACAGCATAATCGCAACTGGAAAAGAATCCTGAATGCACATGTTTTTCAGGGGCTGCGTGAAGGCATTTTTGGATTCGTGATTACAATCTGGGTTTATTTGGTAACGAAAAGTGAATTATCGCTTGGCGTTTTTAATTTGTATTGTTCCGGACTCTCTTTTGTAGCATATTTTCTGGCTACAAAGTTTATTAAGCCTTCAAGAAGAAAAAAAGCCATTTTAATCAGTGCAAGTGTGCTTTTTTTGTCACTTTTTGTCATCCTCATCCATATGAGCTACGCAACGTTAATTTTATATGCCATCATTATCGGAATAGCCTATCCCGTATTAACGGTTCCTTATACTTCGATGACGTTTGATGTCATCGGCAAAGCGTCAAAAGCAAAAGAATGGCGGGTAGAATATATTGTCGTCAGAGAGCTTTTTGTCAATATTGGGAGGGTTGCGTCCATTGTCATTTTCCTAATCGGAGTAGCATTTATGGATCCGAAAAAAATCATACCTGTTTTGTTAGTTATTTTCGGTGCCGGCCACCTTGTTCTGTATTACTATATAAAAAATATTTATTTGACATCACTGCCTAAAAACAAGCAAGGAATTTTTATCAGGGATCAATTATCCGACGAGAAGAACAGATAATCATGTGAGAATGCCAACAAAAATGCTATAATGGAAACCATAGATTGTTCTTTAAATGGGGGAGAGTTATGAAGAAAAAAAGGAAGAAGAAGGCCCAACTTCCTTTCCGACTAAATATTTTGTTTTTTGTCGTTTTCCTGCTGTTTTCTGTACTGATTGTTCAGCTCGGTGTGGTACAAATTTTAAACGGACAGGAATTTCAGGACAAGATAAACAGCACTGTCAAAGATGTTACCAAAATTCCTGTACCACGGGGAAAAATTTACGATCGTAATCATCAAGTGGTAGTTAATAATAAAGCATTATATTCCATTACCTATACACCGCCAAAAGGTGTACAAGCAAAGGATAAGCTTGAAGTGGCAGAAAAGCTTTCCAAATACATTTCGATGTATGACAGCAAAACAAAGAAAAGCAAGCTAAAAACGATTACGGAACGGGACAAGAAAGAATACTTTTATTTACTGCACCAAAAAGAAGTGGATAAAAGACTATCGTCTAAAGAAGCGGCCGATATGGACAATGCAAAGCAATACAAAACACTGCTTAGCCGTATCACCAAAGAAGAAATCAGCCATTTTTCCGAAGAAGACATGAAAGTCATGCTAATCAAAAAAGAAATGGATAAAGCCTATTCCTTAACTCCGCAAATCATTAAGAATGAAGGGGTTACACCAGAAGAATATGCAAAAGTTTCGGAGCACTTGCATGAATTGCCTGGTGTCAATGCGACGACCGATTGGGAAAGAAATTATCCATATAAAAATACTTTCAAAAACATACTTGGCTCTATAACGACAGAAAAACAAGGCGTCCCTTCCGAAAAATTGAAAACGTATCTGGCTAAGGGCTATAACCGTAATGACCGTATCGGAAAAAGCGGTCTGGAAGAAGAATATGAGGATCTATTGCGTGGAAGAAAAGAACAGATCCAATATACAACAAATAAAAAAGGTGAAGTTGTCGATACAAAAACGATTGTGGAAGGACAACGCGGGTCAGATCTTGTACTTACTATCGATATGGATTTTCAGAAAAAATTGGATAAGGTTGTAAAAGATGCACTACAATCGACAAAGGGTAAATTTCCTTATTTAAACCGGTTTATGAACGATGCGATGGCAGTCGCAATGAATCCAAAAACAGGCGAAATTCTAGCAATTTCCGGTACGCATTATGATGAAAAAAAACATAAATATGAAAATGCCGACTATAAGGTATTGTATGATGCAAGACAGCCGGGGTCAGCGGTCAAAGGCGCGACATTGCTTTCAGGTTACCAATCCGGTGTCATTGATATTGGAAAAGGGTTTTATGATGCGCCAATTAAAATTGCCGGTACGCCGCAGAAAGCATCCTGGAGAAATTTTGGTTGGGTAGATGATGTAAGAGCGCTGCGTGTTTCTTCCAACGTCTATATGTTCAATGTAGCAATGCGTATGGGAGGAGAATATAATTACCAGCCGAATAAAAGCATCACCTTCCATCCGGAGGCGATAACCGAATTTCGGAATTATTTCAGTGAATTTGGACTGGGTGTGAAAACCGGGGTTGATTTTCCATATGAAGCGACAGGATACAAAGGGGATCATCCAAAAGCGGGTAATTTATTGGACTTTGCGATCGGGCAGTATGATACGTTCACAACACTGCAGTTGGCGCAATACGTGTCGACAATCGCAAATGATGGTTACCGTGTGCGTCCGCATTTTTTAAAGGAAGTACGTGAACCGATAGCTGATGAGGAACAACTAGGACCGGTTAAAGAAGAAGTAAATCCGACCATTATGAACAAAATACAAATGGACGATAAATATTTGCATCGGGTGCAAGAAGGCTTCCGCCAAGTATTTCACAACCCGGAAGGTACTGCTTACAATCACTTTAATTCCGAGCCGTACAGGTCTTATAAAATAGCCGGTAAAACAGGGACTGCACAAAATTATATTTTTGAAAACGGCGTAAAAGTGGCCGATACAGAAAATCAAACGCTGATCGGGTATGCACCTTATGATGACCCGGAGATAGCTTTTGCGATAATCGTCCCGGATGCTGGCTTAAAAGCGAGTAACGCGATTAACCATACGATTGGTCAGGGATTATTAAAATCATATTTTGATTTGAAAAAAGAAAGAGCACAAGACGATACAGCGGAATAAAGTGAAACTTTATTCAGTGGGGGGTCTTACAGCCAGTTAATACTGCGATAAACCTTAATTGTCATAAAGTACACATAAAAAAGAGGCTGAAAACCCCAGTTAAATAAAAAAGGCGTAGGAGCTAACACTGAAAAAAGTGTAGGTCCCACGCCTTTTTGTCATTATTTTAGTAAACAAAAAGGACACCTTTTGATAAAATTA
>NZ_JAROCA010000017.1 GCF_030732005.1 Tigheibacillus jepli
TGATAAATCAATGTTTTGGAACGTCAAAAGGCAGTTTTTGGGGTGTTTTTCTCAAAAACTGCCGAAACTTGGGCTAAGATAAGGGGTGTAGCAGCAAGCCGCCATTAACATCGGTTTGCAAAAAATGGAGGTAGGAATGCAACATGACATACAAAGCATTGTTTTTGGATATTGACGGCACCACATTAAAATCGGACCATACATACCCTGTGTCCACCAAACAAGCCATTTTGGAAGCGAAAGAAAACGGAATCGAAGTGTTTTTTGCTACGGGCCGACCCATACACGAAATAAAAGAACTGGCTGACGAATTGCACATCACATCCTTCATTGGATTTAACGGGGCCTATGCTACTTATCAAGATGAAGTTATACTAAACGCACCAATGAATAAAAATACAGTAGCTAACATTGTCCACACAGCCAAAGAAAATGGACATGAATTCGTACTTTACACACAAGATTACAATTATTTTAGCTCGCTTGATACAGCTTCGACCAAAAATTTTATTGACCTTTTTCAGCTGAGGAGAAACAAAATATATACAGCCGACATCCTCGATCGCGTTCTGGGCTTGACCTTGATCAATTTGAAAGATGATGAACAGCACTTGTATACAATCGACGAAGACATGCATTTTTCGCAGGTAAACATCGAAGGGGCACAGTCATGCTATGACATTATTCGCGATCATTATAATAAAGGAGAAGCAATTCGCGAAGTCATGCATATACTTGGTGCGACAACAGATGACGCGATCGCTTTTGGAGATGGAATGAACGATAAGGAAATGCTGAAAACAGCCGGCGCAAGCTTCGCGATGGGAAATGCACATGCCGATTTGTTTCAGTATGCCAAATTCCGGACCACAACAGTAGATGACGATGGCGTCTATAATGGATTAAAAAAGCTCGGTGTCATTGGCACGAGGGATAATGTGTGAAGTGGAATATGATTTGCGGCTGTACAGTTTGAAAGCACCCTGTCGGACTTATCCATTTCTATTCATAGGAAAACCGGGCAAAAAACTGCCCGGTTTTTTCTAGTAGGTAAATAAAGTATAAAATTGGGCTGTATTCATGTCATTTGCTATGACAGCCACGTCCGGCTCCAGCGCCCAGCAACTATCAGATGTTTTGGTGGGACGAGTAATCGCAGTCCCAGAGTGCTCCAGTTTGTACGTTGCTAAATGGACGCTTACGCCTTTGTTAACTATACGTTGCAAACAAAGCTCTAAATCTTTGCTTCTAAGCAACATGCTTTGGTGAGTCACTATCAACATCCACGTCTATTTGCAAGTTTTCTTTTCGATTCATATTGCCTTTCCAGAAGAATAAAACGGTAATTAGAACGGTTGCAATCAAGCCACCGATGTGCGAAACCGCATAGGATTGCCCAAAGCCGAGATTGCTATCAAACAGAATGTAAGTGATTACCATATCTGTGATAAACAACGCGGGGACGAGTGCGATCACATAATTTTTCTTTTTCAAGAACAAGTACATCGTCCCGATCCAGAGGGCAAGTGCTGCTGTTCCCTGGTTTGCAAAGGAGAAATAGCGCCATAAGATATTAAAATCAATCGTTGTCAGCCAGTAAGAAACGACAAACAACGGAATAGCAATGGCTAGACGTTTTACAAGTTTAATTTGGTTGATATTCAAGTAATCAGCGATAATGTTACGTGCTGCACGGAACGCGGTATCTCCGGATGTAATCGGAAGAACGACAGCACCCAAAACAGCAATTGTACCTCCGATGGCGCCGAGCAATGTCATTGATACTTCATTTACAACAAGGGAAGCCGTACCTTCGTTGATGAGACCTTGTAATGTTTGACCATCAAAGATGCTCATCGCTGCGGCAGCCCAAATCATGGCAATAATACCTTCTGCAACCATCATGCCATAAAAAATATAGCGTCCTTCTTTTTCATTTTTCGTTGTTCTGGAAATCAATGGTGATTGTGTTGCATGGAAACCGGATAATGCACCACAAGTGATCGTCAAGAACAAGATTGGAAAAATTGGTGTGTTTGCAGGATGCATATTTGTCAAAGATAATTCTGGAATCGCATAATCAGAGAATAATAGCGCGACACCGACTCCGATCGTACCAATTAATAAAACTGCGCCAAAGATTGGATAAATACGGCCAATGATTTTATCAATTGGTAGAATAGTAGACAAGAAATAATAAGCAAAAATAAGCAAAACGATAACAATAAGTGCAACCTTTCCATGGATTAAAACGTGTAGTAATGATGCTGGCGTTGTTACGAAAACCGTTCCAACCAATAGTAATAATAATAATGCAAATAGATTAACCAAATGCTTTGAAGCTTTTCCCAAAAATTTACCGGCAAGCTCTGGGATATGCGCACCTCTGTTGCGAATCGAAATCATCCCGGTCAAGTAATCATGAACAGCCCCAGCAAAGATGGAACCAAGTACAATCCAAAGAAATGCAACTGGTCCGTATAAAGCCCCCATAATTGGTCCAAAGATTGGCCCTGTCCCTGCGATGTTTAAAAGTTGAATAAGTGCGTTCTTTTGCTTCTTCATTGGCACATAGTCTACGCCATCTTGATTGGCATACGCAGGTGTTTTTCTATCTTCATTTGGTCCGAATTGTTTTTCAACAAACTTCCCATACGTAAAATAAGCCACAACGAGTAAAGCGATTGCAACTAAAAATGTAACCATATGCTGTCCCCCTTCTCGCGCTCAGAAAGCGCTTTATTTATTATTCATTATAGGACACATTTTCGACAAAAGTCAACATAAATTGCAAGCGTTTTAGTGCAGAAGATTCATATCAACAAAGGAAAGTTTGAACAGAAAAAACAGCACCCATAAAGTAAGACCGTACAAAAGATGCACGGTCCGCTTTTCAACGCTTTTATTTTTGTTAAGCTTTACTCAAGGAACAGCCCCTGCAGCTTCCTAAGATCTGCATTCCCTCCGGATATCACACAAACGATGCGTTTGTTCTGCACATCAAGCTTGTTGAACATGGCTGCCGCTACGGTTACAGCTCCAGACGGTTCAATCACCTGCTTCATACGTTCCATCACAAAAAATAATGCTGTTTTGATCTCTTGCTCGCTGACAAGCACCAAATCGTCCACATACTTTTGCATGATTGGAAAAGTCATGTCCCCGGGCTGGCTGGAACGCAGCCCGTCAGCAATGGTTGTTGTAGGTCCAATAGACGTGATGGTGCCTTTTTTTAACGATTGATATGTGTCATCCGCTAATTCGGGTTCCACGCCAATTACCTGTACCTTGGGATTGATTTCTTTTACCGCAGTTGCAATGCCGGAAATCAAGCCGCCGCCTCCTACCGGAACAAGCACAAAATCCGCATCCTTTACTTGTTCCATGATTTCCAGTCCGACTGTACCTTGACCGGCAATAATCAATGGATCATCGTATGGTGGGATAAACAAGCCTTCGCGTTTCTTTGCCAACTCTTTCGCTTTTGGCAGACGTTCTGCAGATGTCCGCCCGCAATAAACAATTTCACTCTTGTATGCAGCAATTGCATTTTCCTTGCTGGCAATAACATCTTCCGGAACCACAATCGTCGCTTGTATGCCAAGTTTATTTGCAATATATGCCACTGCTTGGCCATGATTTCCGGATGATGCCGCAGTAATATAAGTTGCTCCATCCTTCACTGCCTGTTTTACTTTGTTGGAAGCACCGCGAATTTTAAACGAACCGGTTTTTTGCAAATGCTCACTTTTCAAAAATAGCTTATTGCCGCATTTTTCATCAAGCTGCTCCGATGTAAGCATCGGTGTTTGATGAACGACATCGGAAATATTCTCTTTTGCTTTTAAAATATCCTTTAGCGTTACCATCTTGCATTCCCCACTCTTCTCGTTGCTTGTTAGAATTCTTTTTTTACTGCTTCATTCACTTCTTCTAGTGATTTACCCATATTGGATTCCACCGCTGCGACGTATGCACCTTCTACTAGTGGTGCTTCCGAAATGATGATCTGGTCCGTTTCAAGCATTTCTGCAACCATTTCGGCATTCATCTTGGCACTGCCCAAATCATAAAAAACCAGTACCCCTGCTCCAGCATCGGCTTTTTGGATGGCCTTCATAATTTTATCGACACTTGTGCCAATGGCGCCATCTTCCGTTCCACCAGCTAATTCAATTGGCACATCGGTGATAACCTGGCGAATCAGGTCATGCAAGCCGGAAACAATTTTTTGACTATGAGAAATTAGTACAAGACCAACTGCAGCCATGATCACTTTGCCTCCTTTAGTACTTCAGCCAGTGCGGAAAATAGGTAAAACGAAGAAGCCGCTCCAGGATCGATCGCACCCTTGGAACGTTCTTTGAAATATGCCGCACGACCTTTGGTAGCTATCAAATCCTTGGTGGCTTCCATCGCTTCTTTTGCGATCTTTTCCAATTGTGCTGCCTCTATCGCAGACGTTTCTTGCAAATAGGCCGCTATCGGTTGCCAAACATCTACCATCGTTTTTTCCCCAACGGATGCTTTACCACGCTGTTGAATGCCTTCCAATGCGGCTTGTACCCCTTGAGCGAATGCTTTTTCATCTACAGGGTCTTGTCCTTTTAACGCCGTTGACAGACGTAAAAACGCAGTACCATACAATGGACCTGATGCACCGCCAATCTTGGACATTAACGTCATTGCCGTATCTTTGAACACATCGGCACATGTTTCATAATTTCCGTTGGCAATTTTATTCTCCACCTCTGAAAACCCGCGTGCCATATTAATGCCATGGTCGCCGTCACCGGTTTCCTGATCAAGTTTTGTCAAATAATCTTTTTCTGCCTGCATTTTTTCATTGGCCTTGTTCAACCAGGAAATGGCAGTTTGAACATCTATTTCCATAACTTATACACCTCATCTATAGAAAAATATGACAGGATAGACCGCTATATCCATAGGAAGCAACCTACCCTGTTTATGATTCCCAAACAATTATAAAGCGAAACGTCAATCGGTGGGCCTTCGTCGTCCGCTAAGCTGCGATAAAGTGAAACCTATTCTGTAGGTTTTACCGCCAGTTAAAAGCAAAACGCTGGTGTACTTGATGGTGCGTCAAGTAATGTTTTTAATTCGTCATCCATCTTCAGCAGTGTAACAGAGCAGCCAGCCATTTCCAATGAAGTCATAAAATTGCCGACAAAAGCGCGATGAACATTGATTCCCGTTTCTTTCAATATTTCCTGGACCTTTTTATTGATGATATAGAGTTCCATCTCCGGAGTTGCTCCAAGTCCATTGACCATTACGGCAACCTCATCCCCTTTTCGGTAAGGCAAATCATGCAGCACATGTTCCATCAGTTCGTTTGCAATTTCATCTGCACTGGCTATCGGTTTTCGTTCAATGCCAGCTTCTCCATGAATGCCGATACCAATTTCCATTTCATTTTCTTCCAAATGAAAACTAGGTGTACCGGCTGCCGGTACTGTACATGGTGTCAGCGCCATACCCATTGATCGAACGTTGGCAACAACCTTTTCCGCTACTGCCTTTACTTCTTCAAGGGATCCGCCGGCTTCCGCTTTGGCACCCGCAATCTTATGCACGAAAATCGTACCTGCAATTCCTCTGCGTCCTGTTGTAAATTCACTGTCTTCTACCGCTACATCATCGTTTACGACGACTTTTTCAACCTGAATGCCTTCCGCTTCAGCCATTTCCATTGCCATTTCAAAATTCATCACGTCGCCACTGTAATTTTTAATCACTAGAAATACACCTTTGCCACTGTCAGTCGCTTTGATCGCTTCCAGTACTTGGTCAGGCGCTGGAGATGTAAATACCTCACCACATACAGCAGCATCAAGCATGCCTTTTCCGACATAGCCGGCATGTGCCGGTTCATGACCGCTGCCGCCTCCGCTGACAATTGCCACTTTTCCTGCTACTGGAGCATCTTTGCGGACGACAACGGTTGTACCTTCCAGTTGTTTTACTGAATCGGGATAAGCTGCAACAATTCCTTGCAGCATGTCCGAAACGGCCTGATTTGGATCGTTGATGATCTTTTTCATGGTTTTCCCTCCGAACACTGTTTTTTCAAAAAGCTGTTTTCGCCTAAACAATATGTGAAAAACGGAATTTCCAAAAGAAAGGGCAGGCTGAATGCCGCCCTTTCTTTTGGTTTTTTATTTAAATTCGCGCGTTGCTGCAACAGCTTTTTTCCAGCCGTTATACAATTTATCGCGTTTTTCGGATGCCATTTCCGGTTCAAATGTATGATCAATTTGCCATTGTTTGGAAATTTCTTCTTTATCCTTCCAAAATCCAACAGCGAGTCCTGCCAAATATGCAGCACCAAGTGCGGTAGTTTCTTGAACGACAGGGCGTTCCACACTTGTTCCCAAAATATCGCTTTGGAATTGCATTAGAAAATCGTTTTTAACAGCGCCGCCGTCAACACGCAATTTTTTTAGTTCGATTCCGGAGTCCTCATTCATGGCATCCAGTACATCTTTCGTTTGGTAAGCTAGGGATTCCAAGGTAGCACGCACAAAATGCGCTCTTGTTGTGCCGCGCGTCAGACCAAATACAGCCCCGCGGGCATCACTGTCCCAATAAGGCGTGCCGAGTCCGACAAATGCGGGTACCATGTAAACACCGTCTGTAGATTCCACGGATTTGGCATAATCCTCGCTCTCGGGTGCGTCCTCCACCACTTTCAATCCATCGCGGAGCCATTGGATAGCAGACCCGGCTACGAAAATGCTTCCTTCCAATGCGTATTCTACTTTTCCGTCAATGCCCCATGCCAAGGTCGTCAGCAGGCCATTTTCCGAGCGAACACCCTCTTCCCCGGTGTTCATCAGCATAAAGCAGCCCGTACCATACGTGTTTTTAGCCATGCCTTTTTCAAAACAGGCTTGACCAAACAGCGCTGCTTGCTGGTCACCAGCGATTCCAGCAATCGGAACTTCATGACCGAAGAAATGATAATCGACCGTATTGGCGTAAACCTCGGAAGAATCATGCACCTCTGGAAGCATGCTTTTTGGCACGCCCAAAATGTCGAGCAGCTCATCATCCCATTTCAATTCATAAATATTGAACATCAATGTACGCGATGCATTGGAATAATCGGTCACATGGGTTTTGCCTCCTGATAGTTTGTAGATAAGCCACGTATCAATCGTTCCAAACAACAAATCTCCACTCTCGGCTTTTTCACGGGCTCCATCTACATTGTCCAAGATCCATTTCACCTTTGTTCCCGAAAAATATGGGTCAAGCAACAAGCCTGTTTTCTCACGGAACAGATCGTTATAACCCTTGTCACGAAGTTCCTTGCAAATATCTTCCGTTTGCCTAGATTGCCAAACGATTGCCTTGTAAATCGGCTTTCCCGTATTTTTATCCCAGACAACAGCTGTTTCACGCTGATTCGTTATGCCGATTCCGGCAATTTGCGTAGGATCAATGTCAGATATGCGAAGTACGTCTGCAATACAAGCTAAAGTGGATGTCCAAATTTCATTCGCATCATGCTCAACCCAACCCGGATGCGGGAAAAATTGTTCGAATTCCCTTTGTGCAACCTCGACAATTTCACCATCATGGTTGAATAAAATAGCCCGCGATGAAGTTGTTCCTTGGTCCAGTGATAAAATGTATTTTTCAGCCATTTTAATTCCTCTTCCTTTCTGCTTTATTTCCAAATGCATGATCATTCTTTATTTCTATACTAGCTGCTACAACAATGATTATCAAAACAATGACACTCAAAATCCAAAAACCTGCGGAAAAATCGTTTGTGAAAATCGCATTGTAAAAAACGCCGCCATACATACCGCCAACAATTGGACCGACTACCGGGACCCAGGCATATTTCCAATCGGAAGTCCCTTTCCGATAAATCGGCAAGACGGCGTAGGCAATACGAGGCCCCAGGTCACGAGCCGGGTTGATGGCATAACCTGTTGGTCCGCCAAGTGACATACCAATTGCCACAATCAAAGCACCAACAATGACCGGGTTCAATCCTTCCGTAAATTCGTTTGCCCCAATAAATAATAGACCCGTAACCAGGGCAAATGTACCAATCAATTCAGCCAGCAGGTTGGACATGTAACTGCGAATTGCCGGGGTTGTGGAAAATACATTTAATTTTGCCTCTTGGTCTTCTGTTTCCCGCCAATGCGGCAAATATGCAAGAAATACAATTACGGCTCCAATGAAAGCACCAATCATTTGTGCCAAAATATACATTGGCACCTTGTCCCATGGAAAATCTCCGGCAATTGCAAAGCCAAGCGTAACCGCCGGGTTCAAATGTGCACCGCTTACATTTCCGACAGCATAGACCCCGAGCATAACAGCCAGCCCCCAAGCAATGGAGATCACTACCCACCCGGAATCAAAAGCTTTCGATCTTTTCAGTACCACACCAGCAACAACACCGCCGCCAAAAATGATAAGAATCATGGTGCCGATTATCTCTGCCAAAAACTCAGACATTCTCCTTCACCCTTTCCGATTGCAGTCAACTTAGGTTGACTACGCATTTTTTTAAAAAATAAGTTAAACGTTTACAACTACCTGTATAAAATATTATGACATAAAAATAGCGTTAATACCTAATGAAGTTTCTTGTAAAAACAAAGAATATATACAATCTTCATTGGACTTTTCTATCAGGCAAACGGTTTAACAATCAATCTTCATATCGGTGGCACCTCTTTTTCCGGTACTGTATAGTCCGTTCATAAACTGATATTATTGAATTTTGAGTGAGTGCAAAAGTATTCAATGTGCAAAATTCGTTTATGTATTTTAATTTGAATTTAATGATTTTAATTCACATCTATCGCAAATTGAAATTGGACATGGTTTTGACTATTTGGCTAAAATCTTTCTCCAATTTTGAAGAAGGGATTTTCACCTCACTCATAATTAGCACCATTGATTTCCTCATTCGCTAATTAATTTTGAATATTTTGTGTTTTAGATTTTTCGTCAATTAACTGATTTATATTTTGGCACTATATATTTATTAACCCTTATGAATCATTACTTAAGGGTAAGCCTGTGCACACTAATACTTATTTGTATATTTAATAGCGATGCTTACTGTACTAACGTAAGCAGTTTAATTTACTTTGGATTTTTCCAAATTAAGAACCGAAATATTAAAACCACCTATTAAATTCGAAACAATAGATGGTTTTGTGCGGTTTATTTTATTTTACTGGTTGGCAACATAAACTGCCTTCACCTTTTTCAAGAGCAGACTTTAAGCTACTTAGAACACCTGACCATGCCATTTGATGCCATTCAAATGCTTCTTTCCAATTATCATCTTTTTTAAAACCTGTATGTTCAATAATAACTTTTGTCGTTTTGGTATCAACTGGTTCAAAACTAACATTTACAGTAGTCAATTCATTTTCACTGTTCATTATGGATTCAAACTGATCTGGGCCTTTCCAGGTGAATCGTAATTCTTTTTCGTCAACAAGTTTTACAATCTTGGTTCCTCAATTCTCTCAATTAATTGCTTAGCTTCAATCTCCAATCGTTTGATTTATTCCCGCAGGACAGGGAAGACTACGGCAGCACTGCATCACACGCAGAAAAAGCGGTTTTCTTTTTTAAGGAGCCGCCTCCTTTAGTTCCAATCAACTGTGTATCGTCATAATTAATGTAGGATTACGTATTTTGTAGCCCAGATGAAGTGCAAACGAGACCTAATGAACAAAACCTCTTGCAAAATACAGCAAGAGGTTTTATCCAAGATACTTAAATTACAAATTTGTCGCTGCATTTCCTTTATCCAAATCAGGATACATATCAGCCAAAGACCAGATAACGCCACGTTCGTCTCTATAAACGACATGTTTCTTTTCAAATTGAACAGGCGATTCCAGACCAGCAGCGGAAGCAAGGCGGAAAAGTCCTTTGCGCATCGTAATGACGTAGTTTGCTGCACGGTGTTTTTTTTCATCAATTACAAGTGCTTTCTGTAATTCGGGATCCGTCGTGGCGACACCGACCGGGCAAGCATTTGTGTGACATTTCAATGTTTGTATGCAACCGACAGAAATCATAAACCCGCGCGCTATGTTTACCAAATCGGCTCCCATCGCCAAGGCAACTGCGACACGATCTGGCGAAAACAATTTCCCGGAAGCAATGATTTTCACTTGATTGCGTACACCATACTTTCGTAAAGCACGGTCTACAATTGGTAACGAAGAACGAATAGGCAATCCCACCGAGTCCGCAAGTTCCTGATACGAAGCACCCGTACCACCCTCTCCGCCATCAATAGTGATGAAATCCGGTCCCGTTTGAGATGCCGCCATCTGCTTGGCAAGTTGTTCCGCTTCGTCCGGACTACCGATTACCATTTTCACGCCAACCGGTTTACCGGTTCGCTCCCGAATGTTATTCATAAAATCAAACATGGCTTCCAGATTGTCAAATTCTTTAAAGCGATTGGGACTATCTACCGATTGATAAGGCTCGATCATGCGGATCCGCGCAATTTCTTCCGTTACTTTTTCCCCGTCCAGATGTCCTCCACGGGTTTTCGCACCTTGCGCAAGCTTTAATTCAAATGCCTTAATTTGTGGAATTTTATTTTTTTCCATCAGCGTATCCCAACTGAATTTTCCACTCCGATCCCTGACGCCAAAAAGACCAGGGCCAATTTGCATGATAATATCGACCCCGCCTTTTAAATGATACTCGGATAGTCCACCTTCTCCCGTGTTCATCCACGTTCCCTGTGCTATA
The DNA here is from genome assembly GCF_030732005.1 of Tigheibacillus jepli. Taxonomy (GTDB): domain Bacteria; phylum Bacillota; class Bacilli; order Bacillales; family Amphibacillaceae; genus Tigheibacillus; species Tigheibacillus jepli. The sequence continues at coordinate 10,786 of NZ_JAROCA010000017.1, forward strand.
CCGAGCCCCTCGGATAACGCGGTAATTGCATTTTTCCCCAACGCGCCATAACTCATTGCCGACATGCCAATTTGCCCTTTGACGCAAAACGGATGCTTCAGACCTTGTCCTATTACGATATGATCGTCTTCATGCAGCAGATATGCAGGTGATTCATCTTTTTCCAAATGCTCCTTGCGCTGGGTGAATAACGGATCTTTAATAAGCAGATACCTATCTGTCGTTGTTTTTGTCTCCATGTCCATTTTCAATTCTTCTGTCAGCTTGGGGAACAAGGAGTTTCTCAGATAAAATCCCGGTTTCTCAAAGTCCCTTTCAGAGCCAAAACCGATCGCATCCCGTTTATATTTCGCTTTTTTGACAATTTGTACATACTCCACCCTGGAAAACGGTTTTCCTTCCAAATCGTTATTGAATAGATATTGTCTAAGTTCCGGACCGAGTTTTTCTAGCAAATATCGCATACGGCCAAGCACGGGATAATTACGCAGGACCGGATGCTGCTTTTGATTTCTATCAAGAAAAAATAAATATACAAAAAATAATGCCACTGCCAATAACACGCAAACAGTGAAAATAAAGGTGATGATTACCATTAGATTGGATAGAAAATTCATGGATATAACCGCCTTTACATTTGTAAAGCTATTTTCGTCAGATGCTACTGTTATGTTTTTAGACGTGGTAGTGTCTCCCACCCACCATAAAACATAACGGAATCGCTTGATGTTTCTAGCTTGTGAATGGATGGCTAAAAATATGTAAAAAGGAGCGGAAATACCGCTCCAAAATGTTACATGTTATTGATTTCTATTTGACATCGATTCTTCGGCGATTCTGATCATTCGTTTGACCATTTCGCCTCCCACTTTGCCGTTATCACGTGCTGTCGTGTCAGCCCCCAGTTCAACATTGAATTCTTGCGCAATTTCTTCTTTCAAGTTGTCTACTGCGTTTTCAGATCCAGGGACAAGTAACTGATTGTTATTCCTGTCGTCTGCCATTGCTGATCACTCCTTGTGGGTTGATGAACAGAATATTTCTGTTCACCTTTACGTTGTGCCAGCAGGCTAAATTCATACATGGTAACAAACTGCAGATTTGTTACTGTTTGTTATTTTTAGACGCACGTTTCGGTCGATGATCCAAAAAGTTTTGATAGGCAAAACCTTTCACTTCATCTTCTGTGTAATGTCTTAGCAGTTCATTGATGAAATTCGGATATTGTGCAGCATTTTCTAGCCCGGTTACATGGCTGCTGATGCCATCAAAATCCGACCCAAACCCGATTTGTTTTACGCCGCCCAATTCGCAAAAATGTTCCACATGCCGCAGCAGATCAGCAATTGTCGCATGTTCACTGTCTTTATTGATAAATGGAGGGTTGTATACCAAATGAATCAGGCCGTCTTTTTCAAACATGGCTTTAATTTGGTCATCATATAAATTTCGCGGATGATCGCAAATTGCCCGTGCATTGGAATGGCTGGCAAAAGGAAAATCCGACAGTTCCAAAATATCCCAAAATCCTTTCACCGTAGCATGGGAAACATCTGTCCTGACCAGATGTTCATTATTCATTTTTACAACTTCCTTGCCTAGCATTGTCAATCCGCCGCCACGCGGTTCCCCAGCTCCGTCAGCACAAAGATTGGCATTATTCCAGGACATGCCCATATATAAAATGCCTTCCCGGTACAGCTGACGCACCTTGGCAAAATCATTGCCAAATGCATCCGCACCTTCCAGGGCAAGAACGGCACCAATTTCACCATCACTCAGTTTATCGAAGTCGTCCCAAGTTTTGATATGCCGCATTTCCGGATTTTTATCCAAAATTTCCGTGTGAAACAAGTCAATTTGTTCCAGCGCATGTTGCCATTTCTCATCTGAAGGCACATCCGGTTCAATGAAAATCGCAAAAAATTGTGCCATATAATCGCCTTGTTGTAAGCGCTCGAAATTTGTATCTAGTGTTTTTGCATTCCGAAAATGCAGCGGCCTTTTTCCATAAACCTGTCCCCGCTTGGCAAGCTGCAGTTTCAGCAATGCATCACAATGTGTATCAATTATTTTCAACGTGCTACATCTCCTTGTATTCGACAGTTTGATTTCATCTTTCCTAGCATGCCGCTATAAATTGCTGGTAAATAGCCTGCGAGGCAGCATCACCAAGTACCGCCATGTTTTCCGGGTGCCACTGCACACCGAGCACAAAACGATGCTGCCTACTTTCAATCGCTTCCACAATCCCGTCACTCGCTTTGCCAACTATGATTAGCGGCAGTTCTACCCGACGGTTTGCCTGATGATGACGGCTGTTTACCCGCAATTTCCTGCTTCCTGTAATGCGAAAAAGCAGACTGTTTTCTGCGACATGGACAAAATGTGATCCGTGCCCAAGTGGTGCTTTTTGCTGATGCTGCAGTAGCTGGCTTGATGATTGTCCATAGATGTCCTGGTACATATCACCACCAAACGCGATATTTATAATTTGTATACCGCGGCAAACCCCCAAAATCGGCTTATCCAGTGCAAGCATTTCCTTGACCAATTGCAATTCAAACCGATCTCGTGCTGGGATAATCGTACCAAGTCCGGGATGCGGTTCTTCATGAAACAGCGTTGGATCAATGTCATAGCCTCCTGGACAATACAATCCGTCCAAACGTGCTGCAATTTGCTCTACATCATCTTCTGCCGGCAGATACGGTAAGATTAGTGGCTGCCCGCCAGCCTGTAAAATAGCATTCACATTTGCTTTGCTCATCATGTAATAACTTTCATCTACTTCCATCGAAGCTGTAATCCCGATTAATGGCTTCACGCAAACTTCTCCTCCTTCAGATTAAAGGGAGTGCTTTTCTATGTAGCATATTGCATAACATTTCAAACATTCAAGTACATCATACCATAATTGGACAGCAAACGTCCCCCACCGAGTAGCCTACGGTGGGGGACGTTTTTTCTCTTAAAATTTGCCAACAACACGTTCAATCTCCTCATCAAGATGCTGTTTGGCGTGGTTTTTACCGTATTTCTTTGTAGAAATTTTATATAATCCGATACCTAAAACCGTCCAGAGCAAAATGATCATCCATTCGTATGGCCAAACGAGCGCGGAAGGCATGCCCGGCATATAGAGAACGCCAATCCCCACTCCCATCAGCACAGCAATCCAGCCAATTGTGGTGCCACCAGGCAAGCGAAATGGCCGTGGCATTTTCGGATGTTTTTTTCGAAGGATAACAAATGAAAGTGCAACCATGAACCAGGCTACCACAAGACCAAGACCGCCAGCATCGACGAACCAGACAAGCGCTGGGCGTCCAAGCAGTGGGGCAACCGTGGACAAAACGGCAATTAAGACAATGGCACGGTGCGGCGTATTATATTTCGGATGGAGTTCTCCCAATGATTTTGGCAGCATCCCTGTCCGCGCCATAGCATATAATGCGCGACTGCCGCCGACATAAAAGCCAATCCAGCTTGTCAAAATACCGCCAATTCCACCAAGCAATAAAATATTTGCCATGATATCACTGCCGCCAAATGCCTTTTTCATCGCATCTGCGGTTACCAGATTGGATTCGGCAATTTCCGCTGGTCCTAAGACTCGGGAGACGCCAAATATAATGGCGACATACCAAAGCACCGCCAAAATGACCGATAAAATAAGCAAATAGCCAATGTTTTTTTGCGGTAAATTAATTTCCTCTGTTGCTTGTGGTATCACGTCAAACCCGACAAACATGAAGGGTGTCATGATAACGACTGTCAATAAGCCGGCAAGGCCATTTTCAAACAACGGCTGCATATTTTCCGTACTGCCAGAAATGGAGCTGCCTGTTATTAGCAACACGCCTGCCAGAATAATCAATAACGTTAATATGAAGTTTACAATCGTTGAAAATTTGATCCCTCGGTAATTGACCCAAGCAATGACAATCGAGCCGATAACGCCCATCCCTGCCCAGGTTATTGTCACATCCCAACCGGCAATCGTGTACAGATAACCCTGACTGTAATTGGGAATCAAATATTCAAATACAGTGGGCAAAGCAACTGCTTCGAATGCAACGACTGAAATATACCCCAGGACAACAGCCCATGTAGTAATAAAACCGGCCAAGCTGCCCATTGCTTTAAAACTATATATCAGTTCGCCCCCTGCCAAAGGCAATGCGGCAGCCAACTCCGAATAAGTCAATCCAACAAAAATGACCAGCATGCCTCCAATTAAGAATGCTAAAATCGCACCCAACGATCCGGCTTCCGTTATCCATAGCCCGGCTGTAACAACCCAGCCCCAGCCAATCATCGCACCAAATGCCAGGGCTAACACATCCCGATTCCCTAGCGTTTTAATAAATCGCTGTTCCGCCATTTTCTCCCTCCTGCCCCGTTTTGAACAAACTTCTTGCAGATTATAATGGGTCCGACTGATTCATATTTCCAGGTGTTTTTGAACATGGAAAATAGCATCTTCCAATCGTTCCAGAAGAATGCCCAGCTGTTTTTCATTTATGATAAGCGGCGGTGCAAAGCAAATAATATCCGTCCCTTCATAAGTTACCGAACGGCAGATGACACCTCTTTGGTAAAGCGCCTCAATCACCTTAGGCGCAACCTTTTTTTCTGGATCAAAACGTTTATTTGCAGCTTTATCTGCAACCAGTTCAAGCGCTGCCAATAAGCCAATACCTCGGACATCTCCCACAATCGCGAGTTTTCCCCGAATGGTTTGTAAACCTTTCAAAAGCAGTTCACCCATTTTTTGTGCATGCTGGATAAGATGTTCTCTTTCAATTATTTCAATGTTTTTTAATGCAATGGCTGTTGCTGTCGGGTGGCCACTATACGTAAAACCATGAAACAGCGTACCGGTTGATTTTTCTTTGAATATCTCGTGTATTTTATCGGAAACCATCACTCCGCCAAGCGGTAGATAACCACTCGTCACCCCTTTTGCAAATGTCATTACATCCGGCTGAATACCCCAATTTTGCACACCGAACATTTTTCCCGTTCGTCCAAAGCCTGTAATCACTTCATCTGCAACGAACAAAATATCGTTATCTTTACAAACCCTTCGCACATCACGCAAATAATCATCCGGTGGTATGAGGACACCGCCAGATCCTTGTACCGGCTCAATCATAAATGCAGCTATGTTTTCAGCGCCCTCTGTTTCAATCGTTTCCTGCAAATTGGTAATCGCTTGGGTTGCAGTTGACATATACGGATTTGCAACATGAATATTACCGGTTGTCAGATGTCCTGCCATCTCCCAAAACTCCGGTATTCCTGTAGCGCTGGTTGAAGCCGCTGCGACACCATGGTAAGCCCTTTTTAATGTGATTATTTTTTTCTTTTTTGCTTTGCCTTGCAATTTCCAGTAGTGGCGAATTAATTTTATTGCAGTATCATTGGATTCAGAGCCTCCAGACGTGAAAAAAACGGCATTGAGATCCCCCGGTGCCAGTGATGCCAGTTTTGCAGCAAGCCGTATGGCAGGCTCATGGCTAAAAGTCGCAAAAGCCGAACTGTATGCCAGTTTCTCCATCTGCTCTTTGGCAACCGCAGCAATTTCACCTCTCCCATGGCCGATATTTACATTCCACAACGAAGACATGGCATCGATATACTTATTACCGTCGCGATCAAATAAATAAATACCCTCACCTCGCGAAAAAATCGCTTTAGGACCACTCACCTGTTGTTCCTGAATGGATGATGTCGGGTGGATGAAATGTTTTTGATCCAACGCAGCCAAATTTTCCAATACAATTCCTCCTTCCAAAACAGGAGACATTCCCCTTACAATCATTTTATTAGGAAAATGCGGGGGAAATTACTGCCGTAAAAATAAACAAAAAAAGAACAGGAACTGCCTTTCTTCAAGGACAATTCCTGCTCCAACATTTGAATTAATTTTTACACATGCGACACAATAAACGAAGCCTTTCCGTCTATTTGAAACGTTTCGATTCCATAAGGAAGAATAAAATTAGTGCCTTTTTGGATGGAAAATTCTTTGCCACTTACTGTAATGGCGGCATTTCCTTCAATCACGCTGATTTGTAGAAAATCCTGATCCATTGACAAAACAGCTTTTCCATCCAGTTCCCAATAATATACGCTAAAATATTTCTCTTCCACAAGCGTCCGAATGATGGCATCGCCGATTCGTTCCGTTTTTTGGGAAAGCTTCGAATTGCGATGGGGAACGGTTGTTACCTGTTTGGCACGGTCCAAGTGCAGTTTCCTTTTTTCACCATCTGCACCTAGACGGTCATAATCGTAAACGCGGTAGGTAATATCAGAGCTTTGCTGTGTTTCTAAAATTACGATTCCTTTGCCAATCGCATGGAGCGTGCCGCTTGGCACATAAACGAAATCACCGGCTTTGACAGGGACATGTCTTAACAGCTTGTCCCACTCGCCACGATCCATCATGCCGGCTAGTGCTTCCTTGGTGTCGGCATGATGTCCGAGGACAAGCTCCGCTCCGGGATCGGCACTTAAAACATACCAGCATTCCGTTTTGCCATAAGGCTCACTTTCTACTTTCCGAGCAAACGTGTCACTCGGATGTACCTGCACAGATAGATTATCGGCAGCATCAAGAATTTTTACCAAAAGGGGATATGCTTCGTCATTATCTTCTCGTTTATGAAAAATTTCTCCGTGGTCTTCCCAGGCATCTTTTAGCGTCTTTCCTGCCAGTGGACCATTTTTAATGACACTGGGGCCATTGGGGTGTGCCGAGATAACCCACGCTTCTCCTATATGATCGCTTGGAATATCATAACCATACAAAGTTTTTAACTTTTGTCCACCCCAAATTCGTTCCTGCAGTACAGGCAGCAGAAAAATAGGTTCATTGTACATATAAATGCCTCCCAATCATGCTTATCATTTTGTTGCATAAGTTTTTTTTTCAGGATTAAGACCCCCACTGTAATGAGGTGTCACTTTTTTCAATCACCTAAAAAAATCGCTCCGTAAACGAGCGCACCAAGCACAACGTAAACCGGACTAATACGCCATTTTTCCAATGCAAAATAACCGACCACACCAATAAGCAGCGTGTGCAACAGACCCGCTGTTTCATACGATTGGAAGAAGAAATCATATGTCATCACTGCGAGCAATACAGCAATGGTTGGACGAACGTATTGTGTCATCGCCTTCACTTTTGGTGAATTTTTATATCGCATTAATAAACCAAGCAAGGCAATCATCATAATCAGTGAAGGTGCAATGGTTGCAAACAAGGCAATAATTGATCCGATGATACCGCCAACATCGTAGCCGATATACGCTGCAAGTTTTGTGGCAATCGGTCCTGGAAGTGCGTTCCCCAACGCAACCATTTCGCTGAATTGTGCTGTCGTCTGCCAATGATAATGATCGACCACCTCATGCTCTAACAGCGGTATAGTTGCCGGTCCCCCACCATAACCGAGCAAATTGGAAATAAAATGCGCCCAAAATATTTTCCAATATAATGTGATCATTTTTCACCCACCCGATGCGATGTTTTCGTTTTCCCTTTAGACAACATCGCCATGATGATAAAGGCCGCAATTAAAATTGCAGGGTGAATGTGGAGCAACTGCATAACGACAAGACTGATTGCTATGTATACGATTGTCATGGTCCAGCCAAGTCCGCTTTTCGATTTTTTGACGAAATCCCAAGCCAGTACGCCAATCATGACACCAGCAATCGGCATCACACCCTTGGCCATGCCTTCTACCCAAGGCTTATCTTTATAAGCGTGGAGCACGGTCAATAAAAGAATCATTAGCACTGCAGTCGGCAGGAAAGACGCAAGCAGCGCGTTCATCATCCCCCAGAAACCGGCAAGACGCCAACCAATATATCCGGCCATTTTTGTATTGACAGGACCTGGCAAGGCATTCGTTAAAGCTAAGATGTCGGAAAATGCTTCGTCATCCATCCAGCTATAACGCTCCACCACTTCTTTTTGCATCAGCGGAATCGCCGACAGTCCCCCACCATAACCGAGCATCCCCGATCGAAAAAAAGCGATAAATAAATCCCTATGCCGGATTCTCCTGCCATTTGGAATATTTTTTCTATCCGCTTTCATTGCAAACCACACCTTTTAAGAACATCTCATTTCATTCTAGCATAAGTCCTTAAAATGTACGATTCCTGCACGGATTTTATCGGTATTAAACGTAATTGTTCCAAAGGTTCTGAACTGCGACTGAATGAACGTTTTTCTGTCCTACTCGTACTTTTTTTCGCTTATTGTAGGAACCCTAGGACCGAGGCTTCTTTTGTAGATCCTTATTGCTTGATGAGGGGTAGATGCCGGATTTTCTTTCGGAGGGCCTCAATCTCCTTTTTTGTGGGACGCATTTTCCTTTGCAGGGTCCTCAGCTTGTAATGGTATTGCCCCTTATATAAGATTCCCACCTTATGTAAAAACAGGTAGTAAGAAAATATTTTCTTCTTCCCTTTATATTTTTTTGCTAAAAATGTGCATACTAACAGAGGATATAAAATTCTGTTCGATACCCTGATATAGCAATAAGGAGTGATGAAAAATGCTATCAAATATTGGCATACCCGGCTTGATTTTAATACTCATTTTGGCCCTGATTATTTTCGGCCCATCTAAACTTCCCGAAATCGGTAAGGCAGCCGGATCCACTTTAAAGGAATTTAAAAAAGCTACTGGCGAATTAATGAATGATGCTGGACAAAAGGATGATAAAAAGAAGTCATAGCATCTGCCTGCTTCAACAAATATATCGGCTAGCGCTCCAATAACGCTGGCCGGTAAATTTATGTCAACATTTCACTTGGTTACTTTCTCACGATTTACGCTGTTTTCCTACCGTGACAGCTTTTCTCTCGGCTACTTTTTAGGGATTTCCATCAATTTCTTACCGTAATAAACTTTATCTCGGCTACTTTTCCGCCATTTGCCCACTGTTTTCCAACCATTACAGCCCTGCCCCGGACTACTTCCTCACAATCACTACCGGTTCCCGCCGTAACAATTACACAACGCTTGTCTTCTGTCCATTTGTATCGTTAACATCCGTGTCATTCACCAGGTCAAGTGGAACATTCACGATTTGAAAGTCACCATTTTCTTCTCCCAATCCATAGTTCTGTTTCATTGTTAAAAAAGTATCCACACGCGGAGAAGGTGCCATGTTCAAGGATGAATTTCTATCCATTGAATTCACCTTTATTCCCAATACGTTTACGACTAAGGGTCCAAAAAACATTTCTTATCCCTCCCTCTTTTTAGGTAAAGCGGTAAAGGAGGCCGGAGAATCCACTTGATCACGATCATCTATAAAGCTTTGCGGACCTAAAAATTCGCTTCTATCGCCAAAGTTTTGTCCGAACCCTTGGACTTTCTTATCCGAGTTATTCCAATCAGCCAAGACATTTTGGCCAACATTGACGGCAGAAGCGTTTTCGAAAGAATTGATCTTCAATATAAATATGTTGATATTAACGGATGTTTCTTTCATGTATTAGCCCCTCCCTCCTTTAGAGAATATATTACGTTTTTCAATCACTTATGTGGTAAAACAGAAACTTCATCCCATAATCCTCAATTATACGGATGGAATGAATGGCCAACTATATTAATACATATATATAACCCAAACCCTGTTCACTGGATGTTAGTCTTGTGAAAAAAGCGATTTAAACAAACAACACTAGGACATGGCAAAATCGTATTTTCAGTGATGAAGAAGTTTGCTTTTTTCATAAGGCCCTCCTTATTGCACATACATAGATCCGTCCAGGTGAAAAGACAGGAGGTAAAAGAATGGACATAGAGCAGCTTAAACAGTGGATGGAATTGGCACAAAAATACCAAAGCGGAAACTTTTGGGACACGATTTTTGACCAGTATATGACACCACCCAACCAAACCGCGCATCACCATAGGGATACACATTCAAATGCACATACAAATACGATGGAACAAAATGTTGATGAACACACAAATGAGCCACGGACAAATAATGGAAGTGCATTTCCACCGGTGGATATTTTTGTAACAGAAACACAAATAACGGTCATTATTGAATTACCGGGACTTCGAAAAGAGGATATACAATTGTCTCTTTCCGGAAACCAATTGCTCATAAAAGGTACGCATAAAGTGCCGATTGTTTCCGATTCGACTTTATTGAATGAACGCAGATACGGCAAATTTGAAAGAATGATTGAATTGCCCGAGCCCGCTCAAAGCAAGGATATACAGGCGAGATTTGAAGACGGGCTGCTGCTTGTCATATATCCAAGGAAATATAGCCAACATGAAAAAATCAATATTCTATAGTTGGATCCTTTTTTGTTGTATTGGAATCCACGAAATCTGCATCATCTACAAGAGAAATGGATCTAGAGGTAATGACACCATCCGCATTTTGTTCACCAAAACCTTCATTGCGGTGATTGACTAAATTATTCCCGGTCTGGTGAGCTTTGCCTAAAGACATAGATGAAGAACCGTCTATTACACCAATTTTTACATGTCGCAAATTGATAACTTTCCTTGCCGTCAACTATACCAGCTCCTTACAAGTATTTTTTGGACAAAAGCCTTTTTTAAAGGAGTGAAAATGGACATTGCCTATAAAAGGATTATTCAACCACGAAGAAAATAATGATGATGAAATAAATAAACTGCTAAAAAGAGTGAAAACACTTGAGCTGAAAACAAATGCATTGGATGTACAGACCAGACTGCTTGCAAAACTGGAAAACGCAAGGCGGTCCGAATCTTTTTCCACAAAACAGAACAAGGACCAATCCGAAAAAGAAAAAGCACCACGGAAAATCGAGAAAAAAACCACGGAAAAACGGGAAACGTTCCCAGACTTTCAGAAACAGCTCTATTCGCAGCTGGCTACGTATGTCTCGAAAAAAATCACTCCCATTCATCAGGAAATCGACAATCTGGAAAATAAAATTTCGGCAATGGAAAAAAACATTGTAGTAATGAAAGAATTGTTGGAGGAAAGTCTTCACCAAACAATGCAATTAAAAGATGAAATGGAAAAAATGAGAACAGAACCGCCAACGAGCAATGCGGAAAAGCCCATCGTCATTCGGGAACTAAAAGTGGATAGAATCATGCTGGATAAGTATGAACAGAACAATAATTTTGGCAGCTTAGGAATCAAGGAAATCAGCGGACAATTGAATATCGGGGCTACGTTCGGGGGAAGCGCCATTCCAACCGGTATTGCTGATGAGGTATTAGCTGATGCACAAAACCTGGATCATGAATCGGGGACAGAATCAGTGAATGATTCCAGTGATGATTTTAATCAACACAGCCATGATGAACCACAAGGCGCAACAGGTGTTGAATCGAGCCATAATACACAGCAGTATGGCCGTGGAAACAGTGGCTATTTCGAGGGCCAACAACCATCAGATGAGGAAGACTCCGATTTCACGGATATATCCATTGAATGATGCGTCGCAAACCATTTGGCAGTCCAATCAGTGGTACAACGTTTAACGAGGCACTCCAATCTACCCCTCTGTCACAGCTATGCCATTTCCAAATATGCGAGCGATTATCAATGTCCCTGCATAGTACAAGCCCCTTGGCGAATAAAATAAGCTGGCAGGCAAAATGTGCAAATAGGATGTACATGACAGAAAGGAGTTGTGCGGCTATATCCGTTTTAAAATCGGCTTCATTCGAACACCGCTTCTGGCTGCAAATTCTTGGTGATCATTCCCGATTCATTTACGAGGCGTTGCAGCCCTCTGAGACAAAAGATATTAAAAAGGCAGCAAACTTTATCAAATTATTTGATTCCTTGCTTGATGAAGCAAAATCACTGACAGAATCGGACGTTGCGTCATTTTCCAAACGGGCGGCAAATGCGACAAAGGAGTTAAGGAAATTCAAGCTGTCTATTATCAAGCGGCAGCTGGAAGGAAAAATAGGCATCCGTCTGAGCCCAACTTTTCTCAGTCATATGGTCAACGAATTGGAGGAATACCAGCTTGTTTTAAAATATTTGCAAGATAGTGAGAATCCGCCTGTATTTCATGAACTGCACCATCATCTGCTTTGGCTCTTGGATGCATCCGGACACGCCAATTCCATTCATGATGAATTGGATGGCGTGGAAAAAAGACTGAAAGAAAAAAGTGCAAAATTTGCCCAGCATTTCGATGATTTTTATTTGGAGGCAGTCAACCTTACCGGCTATCTACGTGCAAATATTGAATCTTTCCCTGCCTTGCATCGTTTTAACAATGATGTCGAAGTGAAAATGGGCATATTCAGAGATTTTTTACATGAACTGGAAGAATTTGAGCTGTCCGCAGAGGTATTAGGCACGTTTTCTGCTTTGATGGCAGATCATATGGCAAGGGAGGAATGCTATTATTTAATGAAACTGTCAGAATCTGCCGACACGAAGATGCCGAATTGCGATCCAACCAAGACAAGAGTAAACCAAAAATGAAAACAGGGGCTGTCATGATGTCTTTTCAAGACCATGGACAGCCCCTTTCTTCAGGAAAAAATTTCCCAGTCATTTTCATCCGCAAGCTTTTTCATTTCTTTATCGGGATTTACCACAATCGGGTGTTCGGCAAAACGAAACAGCGGCATATCACTTTTGCTGTCAGCATATGCCCAAACTTCTTCCGCACCCAGGCAATGTTGAAATAGAAATTCTTCCACCCGTTTTACCTTCTCATGTCCATTAACAACTGTTCCTATTTCACCGGAACAAATACCATTTGGATAAAACATTAATTCCGTGCTGATGATATGGACGGGAAGGTCCACCCTTTTCAAAAAAACTTCCAAAAAAGGATGGAATGCGCCAGAAAGAACAATAATGGTATCCCCTTTTTCCTGATGCTCCCGAATTCTTTCAACAAGCCGGTGATTTATATTTTTTTCGCCAATATCAACCAATTTATTGAAAAAGAAATCCAATTCCTCCTTGGTTTTCCCTTTAAATGTTTTGGCAAAAGCCTTAAAAAATTGCATGCGAAAAGCATTTTTTCCTTTTGACAATCCAGATGCACAAGCCATTGTCAATCCACCTGTGACCGTAGACCATTCCTTTACCTTGAATTCTTTTTTACCGGCTTCAATCATTACCTTGAATGAATTCCCAAGAAATAGTGTACCGTCAAAATCAACTGCCACCACAGCCATTATTTTTCACCTCTGCAATGATTGTATGCCAGATTGATCTTTATGTAAATGGATAAGGGATGAACTTTTTTTACATATAGGGACAGAGGGACAGGTTCACTGTCCCAATCTCTGCCAATCTAGCTGGGACAAGGAACCTGTCCCCATGTCCCGCAAAAATAAAGAGCCCTTCTATCACAGAAGGGCTCTTTGTTATGATGGAAAATTATTTAACAACGTTAGTTGCTTGTGGTCCGCGGTTACCTTCTTCGATGTCGAAAGTTACTTCTTGACCTTCTTCCAAAGTTTTGAAACCGTCGCCTTGAATTGCTGAGAAGTGTACGAATACATCGTCTCCACCTTCAACTTCGATAAATCCAAAACCTTTTTCTGCGTTAAACCATTTTACTGAACCTTTGTTCATATGAAATTCCTCCATTGTGCATAGTGCACGTTTATTACTTTAGTTGTTATGATAATAATTCAAGACGATGATATACATTGTGATGTTATGACATAAATCTTGTAATTGCTAGCACGAACAATTAAGTTATTTATAGTATAACACGTGTCACTCATAAAAGATACTGTTTTTTTCTGCAGTTATCCTCAATTTGAAATAGAGCGGGTAAAATTGGCTTGTCTTTTTGGCTAAAAAGTTGCCTAGGAATCTTAACATGTGGAAAACAAAGGCGCAAGCGCCCGTTTAGCAACGTACAAACTGGAGCGCTTTGGGGCTTCGGTTACTCGTCCCACCCAAAACCCTTGGGGCTGCGGTTACTCGCCCCATCAAAAAGCTCTGCTAGTTGCTGGGCGCTGGAGCCGGACGTGGCTGTCACCCAAAAGTGACGTTCATACAGCCTGAATTTTAGACCTTCTTATAACATAAGATAACGCATAATCCCCCCCACTCAAACGATGGAAGACAGCAACTTATCTAATACGGATTTTTTGTCCAATTTGCAGACGGTCTGGTTCAATACCAGGGTTTAGCGCAATCAGATTAGCAACGGTTGTGCCGTACTTTTGGGCAATTGACCAGAGCGTATCCCCTTTTTGCACAATATGGATTTGCTGTCCGCCATTGCTTTTCTTCGTCAGTCCAAGTGCCTTTTCCAGCCCAACGGCATGTCCCCTGGCAATCTTATCCAAAAAGGTTTGCCTTTTTAGATTACCTGCATCTCCGCCATCAATGAAACCATTTTCCGTCAAAACAGCCGGCATGTACGATTCCCGTACCATATGAAAATCGGCTTCCTTTTTACCACGATCAGAAAACCCGCTTTCTTTGACAACCTCGCGATGAATAAGACTTCGCAGCCGATCGGTTTCTGCTTTGCTGCTATAGCTGCCGTTCCAAATATAGGATTCAAATCCTGTGCCACCTCCGGCATTGATATGGATGGACAGCAAGTAATCCGCCTGCCAGCCATTTGCCTGATTTGTCCGTTCTGTCAAAGATTTCGTGACATCCGTTGTTCTGGAGAACTTTAACGCATGTCCCTCGTATTCCTTTTGGCAAATATCACGCAGGCGAAGCGCAATCGATAGCGTTAAGTCCTTTTCCTGCATGCCATTAGCTGATGCACCCGGATCGGCACCGCCATGTCCAGGATCAATAAAAATTTTTTTCACTTTGTTTCCCCCTCTTTTTTTGTGATTGCTTTCAACTCTACAATCGAAAAAAACGGGAAAAAGGGGGCATGCTGTACTGAAAAAATCCGCTGCACCTAATGATGCAGCGGATTTTAAATGAAATTACACGAGCGCGACAACAATCATCGCTAAAAACAGCAATGTAAGATAGGTTATCGATGATTTAAATACACGATTGGCCCATGTAAAATGATCTTCTTTGATCCATCCGATAATTGCAATCCCCAGCCACGCCAGATTCAGCACGGTTGCAAAAATAACAAACTGTATGCCAAGTGATATTAAAAAGAATGGTAGTGGCAGCAGACAGGCTATATAAATGACGGATTGGCGCTTGGTCATTTCAATTCCCGACACAACTGGCAGCATCGGTATCCCGGCAGCTTTATAATCATCGAATCTGCGCACCGCAATGGAGAATGTGTGTGGTACCTGCCAAATAAACAAAATGGCAAACAGCATAATCGGCACAATATGGAAAGTGGAAGTTACTGCTCCCCAGCCAATCAATGGTGTGACAGCGCCGGAAACACTACCGATAATCGTATTCAATGTATATCTTCTTTTTGACCAGAAAGTATACAGTACAACATACACAAACCAGCCAATCAAAGCATATATTGCTGCCTCAACTGTTGTGAACAGTAAAATGGCGAATCCAATAACGGAAGCAATCACACCCATATTTAAAACGGCCTTCAAGGAAAAATTTCCCGTGACTGTTGGACGCATTGCCGTCCGTTTCATTTTTTTGTCGAGATCGACCTCGTACCAATTATTAAGTATTAGCGCACCCGCCATTATCAATGTGCTTCCCACGAGGACTAGAACGAGCGTCCCCAAGTGATCAGCAAGCTGCTGGTTCGTAAAATGGAGCGCTAAAAGAAAACCTGTTAAAACAGGTAAGACATTTAACATTAACACAACAAATTTAACCAATGATTTTAAATCGGCAATAACTGTGGAAACCGATGAATTTTCGGTTTGCATGCCGCTTGCCGATATCCCACTGGCACTATTGGATTTTCCCAACATCTGCACCCCTAGCAATTGAATTTCAATGATTTATCTACAAATTAATTTTATCAGAATGCCCGCTAAAACGCCATCTTTCCGCAAGTTTTCCCAAGACAAGATTTGAACCCCAAATATGCACTCCGCTATTAGAAACAGTTCTAAAAACGGCGCACTTTGCATATGCTAGACAGTCGTTTGTTTTTATCTGGGGCAGAACTGTGGTCTTTCTACATATGTACCGTTTTCAAATCCCATGACAGCGATACACATCATTTTCATCAGGAGGTATTTATCATGCCAAGTGCATCCCATCAAGTACTATTGGAAAGCTCGCCTGAACAAGTTTGGTCATTTGTAAGCAATTTTGACAACTGGGTACCTCTCGTTAAAGGCTATGCATCCCACCAAAATTTAAATGAAAGGACATCCATTTGGGTGTTAAAAGGGGAGGCCGGACGTATTCAAAAAACAGTAAAACTCCGTGTTGACATCACCAAACAGACGAAACCAAACCATATTGCATTTTCACTGAAAGGCATCAATGAAAACGTTCGTGGCAACGGCTGTTTTACAGCGAAGAAGCAATCTGAAAACGCCACACTCGTTACCGGTGATTTAACAATTAAGGTGTACGGTCTGCTTGGTCCGGTTCTTAATCCTATCATTACGACCATCCTACCCATGCAAACGCAAAAACTGGCAGAAGCAATTCGTTTTCAAGTGCTGAAGCAACGGCGACAGCTGCAACCGGCTATTTCTTAAATGATTTGAACGTTCATCCGGGTTATAAATGACGTGTTTTTTCTTTCGTTCGGTCGTTCATCTGGCTTATGAACTACCGAATGACGCAATTTTTCTCTCATTCGGTCCTTCATTCGGGTTATGAGCTACCGAATGACGCGATTTTTTCTTCGTTCGGTCGTTCATCAGGCTTATGAGCTACCGAATGACGTGTTTTTTCTTTCGCTCGGTCGTTCTTACGGGTTACGAACTACCGAATGACGCGATTTTTCTTCGTTCGGTCGTTCATCCAGGCTATGAACTACCGAATGACACGATTTTTTCTTCGTTCGGTCGTTCATTAGGGCTATGAACTACCGAATGACACGATTTTTTCTTCGTTCGGTCGTTCATCCGGGCTATGAGTTACCGAAATCATTCATTTATAAAAATGTTCGAGTAATCGACATTGTAAAAGTTACATTTGCAGCAGTAAGCGGGGTGCTAAACAGGCTGCCTAAAGGAGTTGAATGTTCGTCATTGCAGCTTCTCCAGCAGTTTTGATGCAATTTTTGAACATCACAGATTTTCGCAGGTTAACGGGCAGCCATCCATGGAGGAAAGATTCACCAATTAGGAGGAAAATAGGTTATATTTCATGGCAGTATGGTTCCCACTGATTGAAGTTGAAGCTTAACTTCTTTCACAAAATCTACTATCATCCATTGGAGTGGGCGTTTTTATGGAAACATATGAATTACAAGTTGCCGGCCTAACCCGACAATTGCAAATTGTACAGATTAAACCGGGATTACAAATAGCCAGCTTCATCATTCTTGGCGATACTGAACTTGTTACTGCAGCAGCAATGCTACTGGCAAAAAGGCTGCCGCCGGCTGATATTCTCATAACCGCTGAAGCAAAGGGTATCCCCTTTGTTTATGAATTAGCCAAGGAGCTGGGGCACAAGCAATATGTGGTGGCAAGGAAAAATGTGCAAGCATATATGGAAAAACCGTTGATAAGTGAAGTATCGTCCATCACTACCCGGAAGAGACAATTCCTCTGCCTGGACACAGCAGATGCCGCGTTACTGGAAGGAAAACGAATTGCTTTGGTTGATGATATCATTAGCACCGGCGAATCTATGCACGCATTGGAACAGCTTGTCCACAAGGCAAATGGAGAGATTGTTGCCAAGGCATCGATTCTGGCAGAGGGCAACGCAGCCAAACGCAATGATATTATTTATCTGCAGCACGTCCCCGTATTTACTGACTGAGGACCGGGGTTATTTCCCCCGTCCCCTACCCAAAATCTTTTCCGGCAAATTTAACAATATCGCCAAAAAGACCCCCAAAAAGAACTTGCTAATTCCGAATTCTTTAATAGAAACTGGGAAATGGGTTTATTTTAATCACAAAACGGGAAAAGACTCATTAGCGAATAAAGTGTGTGATATGGTAATAGGGTCTAAAAATTCGGGGGCGAATAACTGATGAATAAGCTTACCAGAAATGAAGCTAATTTATTGCAAAAAGTGTTGGAAGATAATGATCATGTCATCGAAGTGAACAACAAACGCTATTACGTCTCTGTAATGGAAGAACCACGGACATTGCATGAAACCAAAAAGGTAGACAATCGAGATGTACAACGGTACAAAACAGTAAAAAACAACATTTTAAAAGGCAAAGAATTTTCCATTGATGACGTTGTAGAAATGATCGATATGGGGATTATGTAAAAATGGCAAATCAAAAAGAAGGCTTACTGCAAAGCCTTCTTTTTTCGCGGATTTAGAAAGTAGGCAAACAAAAAACCATCATCGGCAAGCTGCACAATCATGATTTTATCATTATTTGCCAGCACACAGCGCAATTGGATCCCCTAAACAGGGACAGCCAATTGCTTACTGAGGTATTGGATCTTTGCCATCGTGCTGATATCCATATTTCCCCCACTGACAATAATACCGCAATGCTGGGAATAAATTTGGTCCTGATGGGCGAATAACGCAGCCAATGCTGCAGCACCTGCTCCCTCAACCAATGTTTTATTGCGCTCTAGCATGTAAATGATGGCATAAGCGATTTCTGCTTCTGATACCGTGACGACATCATCGACAAAGTTTCTAATGATCGGCATTGTCAATTCCCCTGGTTCTTTTACGGCAATTCCTTCTGCGATAGTGGAAACTGATTCGAGTTTCTTCCTATTATTATAGTGATAGCTGCGATGAGCCGCGGCTGCATTTTCCGCTTGCACACCGATGATTTGTATATTGCGGTTGACATGTTTGGCTGCTACAGCAATACCACTGATCAATCCTCCTCCGCCAATTGGTACGATAATTGTATCCAGCCGATCTTCCTGGCGAAGCAGTTCCATGACAATCGAGCCTTGACCAGCCATTACATCATAGTCGTCAAAAGGATGCACGTACGTTGCCCCGGTTTGCATGCGCCGCTGGCATGATGCTTGGTAGGCTTCTTGAAAGGATTCTCCCACAAGCACTACCTCTGCTCCATAGCTTCTCGTCGCATTGACCTTGGCTTTTGGCGTGTGAACTGGCATATAAATGGTAGCTTTTGCCCCCAGTTTGCGAGCCGCATAGGCAACACCTTGGGCGTGATTTCCAGCTGAAGCAGTAATAATGCCTTTTTTAAGCTGCCGATCCGTTAGCTGCATCAGTTTAAATGTTGCGCCTCTGAATTTAAAGGCTCCTGTTTTTTGCTGATTTTCCATTTTAAAATATACTTTTTTCCCGACAAGCTGATTCGTTGTCTCCGATGTCATCACTGGTGTGCGATGTACAATCGCCGCCAAGCTTTTCCATGCTGTATGAACGCGTTCTCCTGTTAACAAATCCCCAAGGTCATTCACTCCCGGTTTTTTAAAGTTTGATTTTCCATTTGCC
Organism: Tigheibacillus jepli; assembly: GCF_030732005.1. Lineage (GTDB taxonomy): Bacteria > Bacillota > Bacilli > Bacillales > Amphibacillaceae > Tigheibacillus > Tigheibacillus jepli. The sequence continues at coordinate 30,294 of NZ_JAROCA010000017.1, forward strand.
TACCTGCTTACGATATGCCTGACTTTCCTCAAAAATTATTTAGCCGCTTCATAAGCCGCAATGTCATCCTCCAGCTGAAGGGTTAAGGCAATATCATCCCAGCCATTGATTAATTTTTCCTTATGATAAGCCGGAATATCAAAATGAATCTTTTCTCCTCCAATTACAGTAATCTCCTGTTCTGGTAAATCTACAACAAGCTCTAGTTTGCCTTGTTCAGCCACAGCCATCCACTTTTTTATGACTGTTTCATCCATCTTGATTGGTACAATACCGTTTTTCAATGCATTATTGTAGAAAATATCCGCAAAGCTTGGTGCAATGATGACGCGAAAACCGTAATCCAGCAATGCCCAAGGAGCATGCTCACGTGAGGAACCGCAGCCGAAATTTTCACCAGCCAACAAAATGGAAGCTCCCTTGTTTTCCTGTTTATTCAATTCAAATTCCGGCCTTTCCTTGCCATCATCATCAAATCGCCAATGATAAAACAGAAATTGTCCGAAACCCGTGCGCTCAATTCGTTTTAAAAATTGTTTCGGTATAATCTGGTCTGTATCAATATTGGAACGATCCATTGCGATCGCCTTTCCTTGATGGACCTGAATTGCCTCCATGTCCTGATTCCTCCTTTATCCATTTATGTTTATCAACTGAACGTCAAAACGCCGCTGAAGTGGACTGATGATTGGCATATGTTCTCACATCGACAAAATGGCCTTCAATTGCTGCTGCCGCTGCCATTTCCGGACTGACAAGATGGGTCCGTGCACCATTTCCCTGTCTACCTTCAAAGTTGCGGTTTGAAGTGGAAGCGCATCGCCCGCCAGGCGGAACGACATCATCGTTCATTGCCAGACACATCGAGCAGCCGGCCTCGCGCCACTCAAAACCTGCATCCTTGAAAATTGTATCGATGCCTTCCTTTTCAGCCTGCATTTTTACACCGAATGAACCTGGTACAACGATCGCGCGCACGCCTTCTTTTACTTTTTTTCCGACTACAATTTGCGACGCTTTGCGCAAATCACTCAGTCTGGAATTTGTACAAGAGCCAATAAATACATGGTCGATAGGAATGGATGTAATCGGCTGGTTTTCCTGCAGGTCCATGTAGGCCAGCGCACGCTGCAAATCTTCCGGATGGTCGGAATCCGCAATGGTTGGTGTACTACCATTTATTGGAGCACACATACCCGGATTCGTTCCCCAGCTTACTTGCGGCTCCACTTCATCGGCATGAATGGTTACCGTTTTGTCGTATGCTGCGCCTTCATCTGTTGCCAGTGCAAGCCAGCTTTTCGCAGCTTTTTCAAACGCATCTGCTTGTGGTACATTTGCTCTGCCTTTCAGATAGTCAACGGTCGTTTGGTCCGGACTGATCAAACCTGCCCGCGCGCCCGCTTCGATGGACATATTGCAAACCGTCATCCGTTCTTCCATCGTCAAGCTGCGGATTGCTTTTCCAGTGTATTCCATCACATATCCGGTCCCAAATTTAACACCGAATTTGGAAATGATCGCCAAAATTAAATCCTTCGCCGTTACGCCAGGCCCTAAGTCCCCTTCCACCTTGACATTTAATGTTTTCGGACGTTCCTGCCAAAGTGTCTGGGTTGCTAGTACATGCTCCACTTCACTCGTACCAATGCCAAATGCCAATGCACCAAACGCACCGTGCGTGGATGTATGACTGTCACCACAAACAATTGTCTTGCCCGGCTGGGTCAACCCCAGCTCGGGACCAATGACATGCACAATCCCTTGATTGGGGTGGAACATATCTGCAAGCGTAATGCCAAAATCGCGGCAATTGGTCTTCAACGCCTCCATCTGCTTTTTTGACACTGCATCTTTTATGACATCACGGTTTTTCGTAGGGACGTTATGATCGACTGTTGCAAACGTCAAATCCGGGCGACGTACCTTCCGATTGTTCAATCTTAGTCCTTCAAAAGCCTGAGGCGAGGTGACCTCATGCACCAGATGCAAGTCGATATACAGCAAATCCGGTTTGTTTTCTTCACGATGAACAACATGTTTCTCCCAAATTTTATCAATAATTGTTTTTGCTTTCTCCATCTTTCCACCTCCATTATGCGTACATGCTGCAAATGCTGTTTGCCACACTCTTTGTTGTCATATTGTCAATGACACGCTCTGTCATTTCATTTGTTGTGACGACACGGTCGCCTTCTTTCGCCAAATCGGCTGTCCTAAAAGATTGTTCCAGCACGGTATCGACGGCATCCTCAATTTCCTTCGCTTCTTGCTCCAGTCCGAATGAATAGCGAAGCATCATGGCAGCAGATAAAATCATGCCAAGCGGATTGGCAATGCCTTTACCCGCAATATCGGGAGCTGAGCCATGCACCGGTTCGTACATGCCGACACCATCTGTACGAAGACTTGCAGATGGTAGCATTCCAAGTGATCCGGTTAAGACCGAAGCTTCATCACTTAAAATATCCCCAAACATATTTTCCGTTACAATCACATCAAATTGGTCCGGCTGGGTAATCAGTTTCATTGCGGCTGCGTCCACCAATAGATGATCTACCGTGACATCCGGGTATTCTTTTTGTTTTTCTTTTACAATTTCACGCCACATCCGGCTTGATTCCAGCACATTTGCCTTATCCACAGACGTAAGATGTTTATTGCGAAGTCTTGCACTTTGAAAAGCTTTATCCACAATGCGCTCGATTTCCTGCCGTTCATAAAACAACGTGTCGACAACCGCATTGCCAGCGTCCGTTCGTTCACTTGGTCGCCCAAAATAAATGCCACCGGTTAGTTCACGAATAATCAGCATATCACTACCAGAAACGACTTCCTGTTTCAAAGGTGACGCACCCAATAACGAAGTGAAACCTTTGATTGGACGCAGGTTGGCAAATAACCCCATCGCCTTGCGAATGCCAAGCAATCCTGCTTCCGGGCGCTTATCAGCCGGCTGCTGATCCCATTTTGGACCTCCCACCGCACCAAGAAGGACTGCATCTGCCTGCATACAAGCGTCCAGCGTTTCTTCAGGAAGTGGCGTGCCATATGCGTCGATCGCCGCCCCGCCAATCAGATGTTCATGAAACACAAAACGATGACCGTATTCACTTGCAACCGACTGCAAAACCAATTTTGCCGAACCCATAATCTCCCTGCCAATTCCGTCACCCGGAAGCACAATGATTTGCTTATCCATGTTTCATCCTCCTTTGATGTATCGTATTTGAAATATGCCAATTGATCATACCGGCGAGTGGACTTTACTTTCTTCGCGCTGATGCTGTACCAAATAGCGGTTAACAGCGTTCAAAAATGCATTCGCCGAGGCTTGCAGGACGTCCTGTGCGGTTGCGCGACCGTTCACGATTTTATCATTGACCGCAAGCTGGACCCTTGCTTCGGCAAGTGCATCCTTTCCTTTGCCGACAGAATTCAGTCGATAATCCTGCAAATGCAATTCTTCAGAAATCAGCTGATCAAGCGTTTGATAAAGTGCTTCAACGCTGCCTGCTCCCGTAGATGCCGCCTGAATCGTGTTACCTTCTGGCGTTTGCAAAGAAACGGTAGCTGTCGGGATGTTGGCAGTGCCGTATTGTACCTGGAACATTTCCAACTCGTATTGATCAACCGTTGATGATTCCGTCTGAACATCTGTTAAAATAGCAAACAAGTCAACATCGGTAATTTCTTTTTTGGTGTCGGTCAGTAATTTAAAGGATGAAAATGCCTCCCCAAGCTTTTCTTCTGTCAATTCATAACCCATTTCCTTTATTTTTTCCTTGAATGCATGACGGCCGGAATGTTTGCCCATAAACAAAGTATCCGATTTGGCACCGACCATTTCCGGTGTGATAATCTCGTACGTTTCCTTGTTTTTCAATACACCGTCCTGGTGAATGCCCGATTCGTGCGCAAATGCATTTTGGCCAACTACGGCTTTATTGCGCGGAACATGCATACCGGTCAATTTCGCTACCAAATCACTTGTGCGCTTTGTTTCTACCAGATTCAAGCTTGTTGTATGCGGGTAAAAATCCGAGCGGATACGCAGTGCAACAGCAACTTCTTCCAAAGCAACGTTTCCTGCCCTTTCACCGATACCGTTGATTGTACCTTCTATCTGTGTTGCGCCGTTTTCAACTGCTGCGAGTGAATTTGCTACTGCCAGGCCCAAGTCATTATGGCAGTGGCAAGAAAGATCAACCTGGTCAATATTTGCTACATGTTCCTTCATATAACGAAACATTTCCCCATACTCGGCAGGTGTGGCATAACCGACCGTATCCGGCAAGTTGATTACAGACGCTCCTGCATCAATGACTTTTTCAATCGTTTGGGCCAGGAACGCCCAATCTGATCGGGATGCATCCTCTGCCGACCATTCTACCTTTGGAAATCGTTCCCGTGCGTATGCAACCATATTCACGGCAGTCTCCATGACTTCATCCGGTGTCTTCTTCAATTTATATGTCATGTGAATCGGTGATGTTGCCAAGAATATGTGCAAGCAAGGTTCCTCGGCGCCTTTCAAAGCATCCCATGCCGTATCGATATCCGATTTGATTGCTCTGGCAAGACCGGTTACAGATGTGTTTTTAATCGTTTCCGCAATCTGTTTGACTGCCAGAAAATCACCTTTGGAGGAAGCAGGAAATCCTGCTTCCATCCGGTCGATTCCGAATCGCTCCAGCTGTTTGGCGATTTCCAGCTTTTCCAACGCGTTCAAATTCACACCGGGTGATTGTTCGCCGTCTCTTAATGTCGTATCAAAAATTTTAATTCGTGACATGTTGCTTCACTTCCTTTTGTTGTTTTTGATTTTCCAAGGGCTGTTGGACAAAAGGCATTAAAGAACGTAACTCCTTCCCAACTTTGGTGATCAGATGCTCATTTTCCTGTCTGTTGATCGCATTGAATTGTGGACGGTTTGCCTGGTTTTCCAAAATCCATCCTTTGGCAAACTTGCCGGATTGAATATCTTCCAAAACTTCTTTCATGCGCTGTTTGGTTTCGGCGTTAATCACGCGCGGTCCGGATACGAAATCTCCCCATTGTGCAGTGTCGGAAATGGAATAGCGCATGTTTTCCATACCGCCTTCATACATCAAATCAACAATCAGCTTCATTTCATGCAATACTTCAAAATAAGCCAATTCCGGCTGGTAGCCAGCTTCTGTCAACGTTTCAAAACCTGCTTTGACGAGATGCGTCAGCCCGCCGCATAATACAGCCTGCTCTCCAAAAAGATCCGTCTCCGTTTCTTCCTGGAAGGTTGTCACCAATACCCCGGCACGGGCTGCACCGATTCCCTTTGCATACGCTAATGCCAACTCCTCTGCCTCACCGCTAACATTCTGCTGCACGGCATACAATGCCGGAACGCCTGCCCCTTCTTCAAAAGTGCGACGTACAAGATGTCCTGGTCCTTTTGGTGCAACCATGAATACATCCACATCAGAAGGTGGCACGATTTGGTTGAAGTGGATATTAAAGCCATGCGCAAAGGCGATTGCATTGCCAGCCTTCAAATGATCCTTGATACTTTCGTTGTAAACCTTTGTTTGTTGTTCATCCGGAAGCAGAATCATTACCACATCGGCCTGTTCTACTGCTTCGGCGACATTGTAAACAGCAAAACCGTCTTCTTGCGCTTTTTGCTGTGATTTTCCCGGACGCAAGCCAATGATCACATCGTAGCCGCTATCACGAAGATTTTGTGCATGTGCATGACCTTGTGAGCCATATCCAACTACTGCAATTTTCTTATTTTGCAAAACCTCTGCTTGAATATCGTTATCATGAAGTACCTTTGCCATAATGAACATCCTCCTGGATTTAAATTTTTTTATAGTTGCTACAAGAATGAAATCCTTGCAGGAAACCGCTATTTCTTTTGAAATATCCGATATACTAAATGCAATATATCAATTAGTATTAAACAAACGTATTGCACACTGATTTGTTGTGTAACTTCCTAGATGGTGTATACAGTTTGTATGTCTGTTACTTGACGCGGCTGCTGTCCCCTGAGAAAAGCTGTGACGCCGGTTCTTGCAAGTTCCTTTATGCCATACGGCCGAAGCAGTGAAATCAATGCGTCAATTTTTTCCGGTTTGCCTGTCACTTGAACCGATAGGCTGTCTTTGCTGACATCGATGATAGAAGCCCGAAATGGTGAAATAATTCCCTGAATCTCTGCACGAAGCTGCCCGCTGCTGCCTACCTTGATCAGTGCCAGCTCTCTAGCAACAATCGCTTTATCCGTGATGTCGGATACTTTGATGACATCAATCTGTTTATTAAGCTGCTTTGTCAGCTGTTCCAATTTTTGTTCATCACTGATATGAACAACGAAAGTCATTTTGGAAATGCCTTCGATTTCCGATGCACCGACTGTAATGCTTTCAATATTGAATTGACGTTTGTTGAGCATGCCGGTGATTCTATTGAGTACACCGCCGCGATTTTGCACGGTTGCAGTGATGATGCGTTTCATTTCTTCACCCCTAACATTTCATGCAATGCTTTTCCCGGTGCAACCATCGGGTTTACTTTTTCTCGCCAGGCCACCCGAAAATCGGCGACTACTGCTTCATCTGATGCAAAAATTTCTGCCAGTGCCCTGTCGGCATCTGCTTCATTTTCTGCACGAATTCCGCGGATGCCATAGCTTTCAGCCAGTTTCACAAAATCCGGATTCGCTGTCAATAACGAGGAAGAGTATCTTTCCTCGTAAAAACTTTCCTGCCATTGGCGAACCATGCCAAGTACCTCATTGTTGACAATAATGACCTTGATTGGTAGTGCGTGCTGTTTGACAACGGATAGCTCCTGCAGTGTCATTTGAAAGCCGCCGTCACCAACAATCGCAACAACGAGCTCATCCGGTTTGCCAAGCTGCGCCCCTATTGCTGCCGGGAAGCCAAATCCCATCGTTCCAAGTCCACCCGATGTTACCCAACGGTTTGGTCTGGAAAATTTATAATACTGTGCTGCCCACATTTGATGCTGCCCAACGTCAGTTGTTACAATTGCGTTCCCGTCGGTTCTTTGATGGATTTGTTCCATTAGCCATTGCGGGGATAAGTATTCACTTGGTTTTTCGTACCAATATGGATACGCTGTCTGGTTCTCTTTTACCTTGTTACGCCATACTGTTGTATCCGGTTTGTCAATATTAATTTCCAACAATGCTTGCAATGCTTCTTTTGCATCAGCCACCACCGGAATATCTGTCGGCACGTTCTTGCCGATTTCAGCCGGATCAATATCGATGTGTGCCACTTTTGCCTTTGGTGCAAACTGCTTCAAATTTCCGGTCAGCCGATCATCAAAGCGGGCACCTACATTAATCAACAAATCACATTCCTGAATCGCCATGTTTGCTGCATAACTGCCATGCATGCCACCCATACCAAGTGAAAGTTCGTTTTCTTCCGGAAAACTTCCAAGCCCTTGCAATGTGTTGACAACCGGAACGCCATACATTGTAGCAAATTGTGTCAGCTCGGCTGCCGCATTGGCAAAAACGACACCCGCTCCGGCAAGAATCAGTGGCCGCTGTGATCTGCTTAATGCGGATCCTAGTTTGACAATTTGTAGAGGATTCGGTTTTTCTGTCGGCTGATAGCCCTGCAAATCAAAAGTGGTAGAACCTGGTTCATAAACAATTGATTCCGAGATGTTTTTCGGGATGTCGATGACAACCGGTCCCGGTCTGCCCGTATTGGCAATGTGAAAAGCTTCCTTTACGATACGCGGCAGGTCTCTGGCATCATTTACTTGATAATTGTATTTCGTGATTGGCATTGTAATACCCATCACATCAGATTCCTGAAAGGCATCCGTACCAATGACCTGATTGGAAACTTGGCCTGTAAAGATAACCAGCGGCAACGAATCCATCATTGCGTCGGTAATGCCGGTTACCAAATTCGTCGCTCCCGGTCCCGATGTGGCAAAAACCACGCCCGGTTTTCCGGTCACCCGCGCATATCCTTCAGCAGCATGGATTCCACCTTGCTCGTGTCTGGATAAGATATGCCGAAATGGCGCATTGCTGCGATATAAAGCGTCGTATAATGGAAGTACTGCTCCACCCGGATAACCGAAAATGATATCAACGTTTTCCTCCACCAACAGTTCAATCAACAACTCGGACCCCGTATACACCTCTTTTACTGCTTGCGTCGTTTGTTCTGCCTCACCCTTCACTTTTACGTGCCTCCTTAACATTCGTTATACTTGTTTACAGAAGGATTTGCTCTTCTGTTGCAACACTCATTTGAAAAGTACATTTCCATTTGTATAGAAAAAAGGCTCTCTTCTCCCACAATTCTGCATAAAGACAGAATGGTTGGGGAGAAAAGAGCCTGCTTTTCACGGTACCACCCAAGTTCACAGCATTTTTGCAAATACTGCCTCTTTAGGCCAATAATTAGCCTAATTTGGTAACAGGTGTCTCATGTAGCACCTGGCCTTGCCTAATAGAAGATGTTCAAAAAGCGTGGTACGAATTTACCTTCTTTTTAAACAAGCAATTCGTTCAGCAAGGCACTCAGGGACGATGTCGAAACAAGCTGTGTTACCGGGTTTCCACCATCCCCGGATCTCTAGAAACACTTGATGCCTGTTTCTTTATTCCCGTCATCGCGTTGAAAATATATGTTGTCAGTGTGCAATTGGTTCACTTTCATTTTTTCATTTCAAATTGCTCGTTAACTGAAACTTTTGATATTGCGGTTAATCATATACTGAATTTTCGCTTTGGTCAATAGCTTTTGGCAAAATAATTTTCAACTTGGTCTTCAGTCCAAATAGTGTATTCGCTTACACCCGCATGTTATTGCACTTTATGCAAAAATAAAATTTTTCATTACATTTTGTTTACAGGGTCCGGTGGAATGTGTTTTCCATAATAAAGACGTAAGTACGCTGTCTGACTGAAAATGCACGTCTTCTGATTTGCATTGCTATCGGATTTTTGGATGCCCGGGAATGTTCACTATCGAGCATGTTGCATTTACTTTCCGCAGCGTGTCGAATACTTCACAGAAATGGCGTTTACTTTCCAAATCCATGTAGCATACTTTACACACCCAGCCACTGCTCTTTTCAATATGGAAAATCAAAAAGACTGGCAGATTCGTTGCATGAATCTGCCAGTCCGTTATGCGTGAAGCAAAATATTTATATCGGTTAAGGCGCTGTTGGGCGGTTAAAAGCCTGAAACCCCCGGATACTTTTTGTATATTGCTGGGTGATCCAAACTACATTGTACAACATCCGAACTGTGGTTTTTCAAAAATGAACACAAGTTAACCAATCTTTTTCCTGCTGTCAACGGCCGTGCCTGTTTCTTTTGCTGCTGCCCTTTTTCCCCACCATGTAGCCAAAATGGGGCCGGAGATATTATGCCATACACTAAAGATAGCGCTTGGCACTGCCGCTATTGGTGCAAAATACAATAAAGCGAGGCTGGAACCAAGTCCGGAATTCTGCATACCAACTTCTATTGAAATGGCCTTCTGATCACGAAAGTCCAGTTTGAGGACCTTTGCAAGTAAATATCCGACAAGCAATCCCAACACATTATGTAGCACAACAACAGCCAAAATCAATAAACCTGTTTCAGCTATTGCTGTATTGTTGACAGCAACCACACCTGCTGCAACTGCAACAATGCCAATAACAGATACCAGCGGCAGTGCTTTGACGCTTTTTTCCACCTGTTTTCTGAATAACAGACGGATGACGATTCCAAGTGCAATTGGTACTAGCACAATTTTCACAATCGAAATGAACATGTCACCGGCCGATACAGGCAGCCATTTGCTGGCAAGCAGCAAGGTCAAAGCTGGTGTCAAAATTGGTGCAAGCAATGTGGAAATCGCGGTAATGGTCACCGACAGCGCTGTATTTCCTTTTGCCAAAAAAGTCATTACATTGGAAGCTGTGCCACCCGGACAACAGCCAACTAATATCACACCGACAGCCACCTCGGCAGGCAATTGAAATGTGATTGCCAATAAATAAGCAAGCAACGGCATGATCGTGTACTGGGCAATAACGCCAATTAGTACACTCTTTGGTGTTTTAACGACACCTTTGAAATCATTGAAAGATAATGTCAATCCCATTCCAAACATAATTATTCCGAGTAACAGTGACACATGCGGTGCAATCCAAGCAAACCCGCCAGGCATAAAGTAGGATAAAATGGCAAATACAATCACCCATACTGCAAACGTGTTTCCTGCAAAACCACTGATTTTCTCCAACGTTTTCATACGTTCGAACCCCCTTGTCACGTTTTCCAAAGATTTTATACCTTGTCGTTTAAAAAATCAAGCTGTTTTCTGAAATGGCCCAATTTTTAAATCCGAAATAGTTTTTTCACCAACCGCATATGCCGCTTTGCTGTACGCGTGCCGCATGCTCATTACCAATCATTTTTCCATTTGCTGAGAAAAGCATCAAATCTGGGCTTGCCTTTGCAAATAAAAAGGATTATCATAAAATACAAATTTCACAACAAGAGGGGATATATATGGACACAGAACAGAAATTGACTGTTAGCCTGTGTGATACGAAAAAGAAAAAACCGCTGGCAAAGGATTTGATTTTCGGGCGCACATTCACGGATCACATGTTTGTGATGGATTATAACGAGGAAAAAAAATGGCATGATGCGCGAATCGTGCCATACCAGCCTATTTCCATCGAACCTTCAGCGATGGTATTCCATTATGGGCAGAGCGTGTTTGAAGGGTTGAAAGCATACAGAACCCCAGAAGGAGAGGTGCAGCTGTTTCGTCCGCAAAAGAATATGCGACGCATGAATCATTCCAATGCAAGACTTTGCATTCCCCATTTCGACGAAGCGTTCGTTTTGGAAGCAATCAAGCAATTGGTAGAATTGGAGAAAGACTGGGTGCCTGAAGCGGAAGGAACTTCACTGTATATTCGGCCTTTTATCATCTCAACAGAACCTTACCTTGGCGTTGCATCTTCACAGCGTTACCAATTTTACGTGATTATGTCACCTGTGGGCACTTATTACAAGGAAGGGCTGGATCCGGTTGGCATTCTCGTTGAAAATGAATATGTGCGTGCGGTTGCCGGGGGTACCGGCGAAGCCAAGACAGGCGGAAACTATGCAGCAAGTCTGAAGGCACAAGTCATTGCCGAACAACAAGGGTACTCACAAGTCCTATGGCTCGATGGCGTGCAAAAAGAGTTCATTGAGGAAGTAGGCAGTATGAATGTATTTTTCAAAATCAACGGTGAAGTTATTACCCCTGTATTGAACGGCAGCATTCTCAGCGGTGTGACTCGTGACTCGGTTATCGCTTTACTCAAATATTGGGATCAGCCAGTAGTTGAACGGAAAATTTCCATGCAAGAACTCTATGAAGCACAGCTGGCCGGTCTGCTGGAAGAAGCGTTTGGAACAGGAACGGCTGCAGTCATTTCCCCTATCGGCAGATTTTCCTGGAAAAACCAGGAGTTTACGGTCAACGGCGGAAAAACGGGACCTGTTGCAAAACGCCTGTACGACACGCTGACCGGAATCCAGTACGGTAAAATCGAAGACACACTTGGCTGGATTGAAAAAGTCGGCGAAAAAGAAAATGTCCGCGTATGATGATGAAAATGGATTTCCCTGCTATGCTTTCGGTATAGCGGGTTTTTTCATCCTGTATTTCGGCGTTTCCCATTGACAAATTGAACAGTATCGGCTAAATTGATATTAATTTATTAAGATGGAAGGTGAACCAGCTACATGAAGTACTAATCCTATTTACGAAAGCAACTAAATTAAAGGAGTTTCGCTTAAGCAGATGGTGCCTGCTTATTTCTTGATGCCTTTAATTGTCGTTTTCAGAATAGGATTGTATGGAACAGCTGGACCCTAAAGAGGACTGTTGTCTTTTTTTGGGATATCCTTTTGTTAAATGCTTCCTATTCTGTGCATGAATAGGGAGCTTTTTTTGCTTCCTTTACGAAAGGAGAGCACATGCATGTTATTATTGGAAATCAAACATCTGAAACAGTATGTACAGGATCGTTTATTATTGGATATCGACCATTTACAAATTCACACGAATGATTGTATCGGATTAATCGGACGAAACGGGAGTGGAAAAACAACGTTACTGCAAATATTGGCGAAAAAAATTGTGCCCGAACAAGGAACCGTTATGCTGCATGCACAGTGCGAACTATTGCCGCAATTAAAGCAAATGAATACGACCAAAAGCGGCGGCGAAGTGACACAAACCTATATTCAAGAGGTCCTTATTAAAAATCCGGAAATTTTCTTAGCGGATGAGCCAACAACAAATCTTGATACCAAGCACATTGAAGGGCTGGAAAAGCAGTTTGGGAAACGACAAGGCGCAACCGTTATCGTTTCGCATGATCGCGCTTTTTTGGATTCCCTTTGCACAACTATTTGGGAATTAAATGACGCAAAAATCACGGAATATACCGGAAATTACAGTGATTATGTAAGGCTAAAAGAAGTTGAACAGCGGCAAGAACAGTTGGCATATGAAAAATATGTGAAAAAGAAAAAGCAACTGGAAGATGCTTTAAAATTAAAAGAGAAAAAAGCCGAAAGAGCAACCAAAAAACCAAAGCCTGTCAGTAAATCCGAAGCAAAATTGAAGGGAGCCAAGCCATACTTTGCCAAAAAGCAAAAGAAACTGCATAAAACGGCAGCTGCCATTGAAACGAGACTGGAAAAACTTGAAAAGGTGGAAAAAATAAAAGAACTCCCTGCCGTGAAGATGGATTTGCCTGACGTAAAAACATATAAACATCGAACGATTCTTCGCGTGGAAAATGTAGCCGGTTTTATTGGAAAGCGAAAACTTTGGGATAAAACCAGCTTTCAAATTCAAGCAGGCGACAAAGTGGCGATTATTGGACCAAATGGAAGCGGAAAAACAACCCTGCTACGAAAAATAATAGGCGAAGAAAACGGGATTACCCTTTCCCCCTCTGTAAAGGTCGGATATTTCAGCCAAAGCTTGAATATATTGAATACCAACAAATCTATTATGGAAAACGTTCAAATTTCATCCAAACAAAATGAAACGCTTATTCGAACTGTGCTTGCAAGAATGCATTTCTTTCGGGATGACGTTTATAAGTGCGTGGGGGATTTAAGCGGCGGAGAGCGAGTAAAAGTCGCCTTGGCCAAGGTATTTCTATCGAATATAAACACACTTATTCTCGATGAACCGACCAATTTTCTTGATATTTTATCCATCGAAGCACTGGAATCGCTTTTGCAGGAATATGATGGCACTATCATGTTTGTTTCTCACGATCGAAAGTTCATTGCCAATATCGCCACACGGATTTTAACCATAAATAACCAGCGAATAACGCTATTTGATGGCGGTTATCGAGAATATCAGCAAGCTGTATCCAGTGAAAATGGTGATGACAAAAAGGATCGGCTTCTGCTTATCGACACGCAATTGACAGAGGTACTCAGCCGTTTAAGTATCGAACCATCCGCGGAGTTGGAAAGGCAAGTTCAACAATTGCTGCAAGAAAAAAGAAATTTAACTGAGTGATGATATCGCTCTCTTAGCCTAATTAGCGACTGTGACATTTTGTGATGATAGATCGAGACAACCTCTTTTTTAAAAAGGGGTTGTCCACTCTATTTTAGATACCTCGTCACTTTCCACCTTCTGAGATTCGCAGTTTCTATTTGCAAACATGGCGATTCTATTTGTAGATAAACCTATTCTATTTGCAGAAATACACGCTTTCTTCGGCTATTTAAGCTTTTTGCATTTCCCATTCATGGATTTCATAATCCCTTGCGCCACTGACAACGTACGGATCACGAGATACGATGGCTTCTATTTCTTCCAAATTCTCTCCCTGGTAAATCACTAATCCGCCCCATCCATCAACAAAGCGGCCTTTGACAAATATATGACCTTTTTCACCCTGCTCCTTTAAATATGCTAGATGATTTGGTCGCAAATCTTTACTTTTTGCCTCATCTCTCATTGGCAAAAATACTGCAAAATATTTCATACACCTAATCCTCCCCTACAACAATTATCTGTATTATCGCACAGAAATTAAAAGTTCGTCCACCTAAAATGACATGAAATAACCCTCATTGCCCAATATGCAAATGAGGGATTTGCGTTTATACTAAATATTTGTTGCTACGTTTATAGCAAAACAAAAAATGCCGATCACGGTGATTAGTCCGCCAAGTGTTGCGACGGCAAACAAAAAACTGCCACCTCCCAGGATGGCAAACGCAATGCCAAGCATCATAATTGGTAAACCGATGTTGTGCAGCCAAAAATGGATATGCGCCAATTTTGTTCTGGCTAAATTGGGAAATATGACATAAAAAATACCCGCGATTGCTAGTGATACCCAACCAAGCAGATTGAGATGTACATGCACGGTAGCCAATTCAAACAGATGCGTCGCTGACATGTACAATCCAAACGACACCCCGACTGCAAAATAAATGACCGAAATCTTGATTAACGTCTTCCCCATACGGTTCTCCCCTTATTTTACATCATTTTTCCTTCATCACATTTTATGACAAAAGGATCAACCACATGTTAGAAAGCGTTATTGGCTAGTCAGGGGCTCCAAAACATAAAAACGGACACAAGTATTTTTCAAACCGCGTCCGTTTGGTGTTGTATTTTAGCAAATTCAGTTTAAGCAGGGTTACGCCTCGTCATAGCTGTCGGGGTTCGTTCCGCTTCGATCGTTTCTATTCAACGCATTGATTGCTGCCATGTCAGCGTCTGTTAAAGCAAAATCAAAAATATCCGCGTTTTCTATGATGCGGTTTTCATGAACTGATTTTGGAATGGTGATTACCTTATTTTGCAGATCCCAGCGCAAGATGACTTGGGCAATGGATTTACCATATTTATTCGCAATTTCTGCAAGTATTTCATTATCAAACAGTCGACCACGTTTTAATGGGGACCACGCTTCCAGCTGAATGTTTTCTTTTTCACAAAATGCTTTTAGTTCTACTTGGGTTAAGTGCGGATGGTACTCCACCTGGTTGATCATTGGCTTGATTTCAGCATCCTTCATCAAATCTTGCAAATGATGGATATGAAAATTGCTGACACCAATTGCCCGTACCTGTTTATCCTTGTACAGTTTCTCCAATGCCCGCCATGTGTCTTTGTATTTGCCTTTCACAGGCCAATGGATCAAATATAGATCCAAATAATCCGTCCCTATTTTTTCCAGACTTTCGGAAAAAGCCTGCAGTGTTTCTTCGTATCCCTGCTGTGTGTTCCAAACCTTCGAAGTTAAAAACAATTCCTCCCTTGGCACGCCCGCCTGGCGAATTCCTTCACCGACACCCTTTTCATTATCATAAAAGGAAGCGGTGTCAATGCTGCGATAGCCATTTTGGATAGCTGTTCTTACAGCATTTATGACGGTATCCCCATCCTCTACTTTGTAAACACCCAAACCAAACCAGGGCATTTCTACCCCATTATGCAATGTCGTTGTATCATCGATTCCCTTCAAGCCAAAACTCCTCCTCGTATTCACTTCTTACGTTAATGATATACCATCCGGCGTTCAGTAGCATATCATTTGCACTGGTGTGGAAAATAAGCAAGGGACAAAGGCGCAAACGTCCTTACAGGCTAAAAGCGCGACATCCTGGGGCTGCGATTACTCGCCATAACACCTGTACTAGCACGTCCTGTGCGTCGTAGCAACGTACAACTGGAGCACGATTACTTTGTCCACCAAAAAGCCCCGTATATTAAATAGCCTTTCTGCCTGCCTTTCCAATCGAGAGGATACCGGTGATTGAAAAGGTTCTGACTTTCTTTCGCCAGAAACAATAAGCCACAATATAATCATCTTTTATATCAAGTACCCGAATAAACCGCTGTGTAACCTTACCCTGTTTATCCTGATAAAACATCATCATGGTCTGCTTTGTATTCAGTGCTTTCTTCAGTTGATTATACATAAATGATTCCTCCACCGGAAACGTTTGTTCCCATTATACAAGAAATGCTTACCAATTTCAAGAACATCCGTTCCGGAAAAGACTACCATAGCATAATTTTCCATAAATGGGGTAATTACATAACATATATGCATACATCCGCAGCCGAAGAAGAAACTTCACCCGGGCAATATGCCACAAATATTTACATAACATACATGCATGCTTACTATCATAAAGGAGCCATTACATGATTCGCATTGCCGCAGTAACCAATGAACATAGACTGCAAAAAAATGAAGCGCTGGAAACAATTGATTTTTCCAAGTATGACTGGTGCTGGATAGATTTTAATCATCCGACAGAAGCTGAAACAAAGCTGCTTTTAACAAAACTGCATTTTCACCCGTTGGCAATAGAGGATTGCATACATGGTCAGCAGCGCCCAAAACTGGATTATTACGATGACTTTTCCTTTTTCGTCACCCATACGATCGGCATGGAATCGTATCGCGAACACGAAATTAATTTTTTTCTGGCAGAACGGTATATCGTAACATTTCACAAACGGGATTTAAACGAGATTAATGAAGTATGGAATCAGATTTTTGCAGAAAAAAACCTTGCAGATTGGGATAAATATCGGATTTTTTACGAGATAATGGACAACGTAGTCGATAACTTTTTCCCAATTATGTATCAATTGGAAGATCAAATTAACGAAGTCGAAGAGAATACGGAAGAAAATAGCATGGATGTCCTGCTTGATAGACTGTTTTCACTGCGCCATCAGTTGCTTGAGCTGCGCCATAGTGTCATTCCGATTCGAGATTTATTTTACCGGATTATCAATTCGCATCATTTGCAAGGAATCCAGGAACGTCGTGAATACTTTGCAGATATTTACGACCATTTGCTGAAATTATCACAAATGATTGATTCCAGCCGTGAATTGACGAGCGACATCCGCGAAAGTTTTATATCGAGAAACTCGTACCATCAAAATCGCGTGATTCAGATGCTGACACTTGTCACCTTCATTTTTGCACCGTTAACATTTATCGCAGGCATTTACGGCATGAATTTCGAGAACATGCCGGAGTTGAAATGGCAATATGGTTATCCCATCATACTCGGTTTTATGCTCCTGATTACTGTCATCATGATTGCTTGGTTCAAGAAAAAAGGCTGGTGGTAAGCAAATCGCCAGCCTATCTTTTTTCACTATCAAGGGAAAATTTTACCCGGATTCATCAAATTTTTCGGATCAAGTGCTTTTTTTATTTTCCGCATGACAATCAGCGCATCACCATGCTCTTGCTCCTGGTATTTTTTCTTGCCGACGCCGACACTATGCTCACCGGTGCACGTTCCGCCTCGTTGCAGTGCGTAGGAAACAATATGTTCGTTCACCCTATCGGCTTTTTCCAAATCAGATTCCTCTTCCGGTCTTACCATCAAAATAATGTGATAATTACCATCACCGACATGACCGACAATGCCGCCTGGCAATCCGGAAGCTTCCACTGCATGACGAGCATCCTTGATGGCGCCTGCCATTTCAGAAATCGGAACACAGACATCTGTCACCATCTGTTTTCTCCCTTTGTGATTGTGAATATATGCATAGGCAACATGATGGCGGGCTTCCCATAATTTGTTTCGTGCTGCCGTGTCCGTTTCGAAATCAATGGCTGTACAGTTATGATCCCGCATCAGCTCTTTTGTCAGTTCCACATCCTGTTTCAGTCCATGCTCATTTCCATTAAACTCCAAAAATAATGTTGGACCTTCCGGATAATTGGTAGCACTATAGCGGTTGATTTGCTTCATGGATGCCTCATCGACCAGTTCGACCCGGGCGATTGGGATGCCTGCCTGCAAAAGTGAAATCACAGCCTGAACGCTTTCGTCAAGTGTTTGAAATGATGCCCGTGCTGCCAGGACATGCTCACTGATTCCGTATACACGCAGCGTCAATTCCGTAAAGCAGCCAAGTGTTCCTTCCGAGCCGACAAACAATCCGTTCAAATTGTATCCTGACGAAGACTTTGCAGCCAAATTGCCAGTATGTATCACCATGCCGTCAGCTAGCACAACTTCCATGTCACGGACCTGATCGCGCATCACACCATAGCGTACAGCAGATGTTCCGCTGGCGTTTGTCGCTGCCATGCCTCCCATTGTTGCATCTGCGCCGGGATCAACAGAAAAAAACAAGCCATATTTTTTCAATTCCTTATTCAGCTTTGTCCGCGTCACACCCGGCTGAACTTTTACAAGGAAATCATCAGGACGGACTTCCAAGATTTTATCCATGAATGAAAAATCGATGGAAATGCCACCTTCATAAGCCATGACGTTCCCTTCCAAGCTGGAACCATAGCCAAAGGGAATAACAGGTACATTGTGTAGCGAAGCAAGTTTCATAATTTCACTTACCTCGGCAGTTGTTTTGGGAAATACAACAGCTTCTGGCGGGCATGTGCGATGGTATGACTCGTCACGACCATGCTGCTGGCGCACCGTTTCATTTACGCTCACTTGTTCATCAGAAAGTTTATTTTTCAATTCTTCTAAAAACAACATTTATTCTGCCTCCTCTTATTCTCCATCATACCACTTCACAAAATAGCTACTCAACCCTCGCACCGGATCAAAGGCGCAAGCGCCCGTTTAGCAACGTACAAACTGGAGCACTTCGCAATGAGATAAAGGAAACACGGTGAGCTGAAAGCGAACCGATGTTGACTTATCGTAGTGGAGAAGTGTGAAGTTTGCTAGTTGCTGGGCGCTGGAGCCGGACGTGGCTGTCATAGCAAATGACATGAATACAGCCCAATTTTATGCTTTCTTTACCCAAAAATAAGTTTCCAGTTTTAACAGCTGGCCCATAGTTCTTCCAAAAAGGCGAACTGCCCAGAAATTGCTATAATCATTCGGTCTCCATGCGGAATTTGTGATATACTTACGATATAACTTGTACTTTAAACTGGCTTGAAGGGAGACATAATCATGCTTTCCAATATTGGCGTTCCGGGGCTGATCCTGATTCTCATAGTCGCGTTAATCATATTTGGACCAAGCAAGCTTCCGGAAATTGGCAAATCATTTGGTCAAGCCCTGTCCGCATTCAAAAAATCGGCCAGCGAAGCAATCCACGATGATGATAAACAAGATAAGCACCAAACAAAAAATTGATATATTTTCAAACGATGCACCCGTAATTTCGACATACTTATGGTTGCATCGTTTTTTATGACTTTTTCCATGTATGGAAATAAAAACTTCCCGCTTTTCGACATAGTTTGCTATAATAAGAGGAAAATACCATATCAAAGAGGGAATGCATGATGTCTATTACACTAAAAGATTTTTTCATCGGTTTATCGCAGAACCAGCTATTGAATGGCATGGCAAAAAAATATGGCTTGAAGCTTGGCGCGCAATCTGTAGTCGCCGGTACAAATATTAAAGAAATGATTGAAAGCGTTAAAGAACTGAATAATCACGGTATTTCGGCTACAATTGATAATCTTGGTGAATTCGTTACGGATAAACAGGATGCAATCGATGCGAAAAACCAAATTCTTGATGTCATTGAGGCAATTCATGACAACAATGTAAACGCACACATTTCTTTAAAAGCAACACAGCTTGGTTTGGACATCGATTACGACTTCTGTTTTAATAACATAAAAGAAATCGTTTCCAAAGCAAATGCGTACAATATATTCATCAATTTTGACCAGGAGGATTATAGCCACCTTGCCCCTACTTTTCAATTATTGGATGAACTCCACAAGGACTATGATAATATCGGAACCGTTATCCAATCGTATTTCTATGAATCTCGCAACAATATTGAGAGATACAAGGACTATCGTTTGCGTATTGTCAAAGGGGCATACAAAGAGCCGGAAGAACTGGCATTTCAGGGTAAACAGGACATTGATGAAAATTTTATAAATTTAATTGAATATCATTTACTTCATGGAAAGTTTACATCCATCGCGACGCATGACCATCGTATCATTGACCATGTGAAGCAATTTGTTAAGGAAAACGACATTCCTGCCGATAAATTCGAGTTTCAGATGCTGTACGGTTTTCGCAGGGATTTGCAATTGCAGCTTGCCAAGGAAGGCTATCATTTCTGTACCTATGTACCGTTTGGCAACGATTGGTTCGGATATTTCATGCGCCGTCTTGCGGAAAGGCCGCAAAATCTGAATCTAATGGTTAAACAAGTTTTCAATAAGAAAACAAATACAGTAATTGGCGTTGGTGCTGCTGCATTCATATTGGGAAGATTGAGCAAAAGCAGAAAATAGACTTCTCCAATGGTAAGAAGCGCTTGGAATCTATGTTTGCAAGATTCCAAGCGCTTTTTTATTTCTTATCCTCATTTCTGATCTTATCACGTGCTTGTCTGCTTTTCTTTCGGATATCATTGCGGTTATCCAGTCCTTTGTTCCGGAGTGTTTGCCGGAAATCAAGTGCTGTGTGGCGTGCATAACGCCTTAAATCCAACCCTCTTGTTCTTGCTTTCTGACGAACGGTAACATCCTCTGTATCAAATTTTTCAGCGAGGTAATAGGACAATTCTCTCAGACGATTTTCTTCGGTATATGCCTTATTCACCATGTCGTTTTCCATTTTGTACAACTTGTTTACACGCTCGTTTTGCGATTTATAAATTTCGTTGACATTGCTGTTCTCCCAGCTGTACCATTCATTAATCAAATCTGTTCTTGCCTTAATGAAGAAATTCTCCAACTCTTGTTTCGTACGGACGGTTGCATATTTGCCCTTACCCGCTTCGGCTACTTTTTTCAACGCTTTTTGGCCAGCGTCATCCACATCAAAGCCAATAATGTTGACGACCGCTTGGATATCCGATTGGTTTAATGCTTTTGCTTCTTTAACAGGATCTCCGCCACACGTTTCCACCCCATCACTGACAACATAGACAATGTTTTCCACATTATCGCCTGTTTGTTTTTTCAAGTCCTTGCCAGCAGCGCGAATCGATGCGGCCAAAGGCGTCCATCCCGCTGGGGAAAAGGTATTCAGGGCTTTTTTCATTTTTTGGGAATCATATGTACCAAGCGGGTACACTTCTTCCGAACTCTTGCAGGACATGGCTTTGTCCGCATCACTGCCGGTTCCTTTATGGCCGTATGCCCGAAGTGATACCTGTACCCCTTCCGGAAGCTGGCCCAGAAAATCGTTAACCGCTTCTTTTGCAAGATCCATTTGCGTCTTTCCGCCGATTTGCTTTCCCATGCTGCCGCTTGCATCAAATAAAACAGCTACGTTGACCTGGGTATCCGGCTGTTTTGCGGGAGAGGCTGCTTTTTCATCCGGTGCGGCGCTATTTTCGGCATAGGAAGTATCTACCTGATTGAAAAATTCACGATATGGCCGATAATCTTCTGCGATTAATGCAAGTGTACGATAATAATAGTTTTCCGCGGTATCGCCTGCAGGAAACGCGTCCATTCGTTTTTTCACTTCTTCAACATTATAATGGTCGCCGCTGAATTCCCCGGGCTCCATTTGCATCATGGCTTCCAGATCCGTGTCCATATACTTTTCATAGTCCGTATCTTTTTCCGCCGCAGTCCCTGAAATATCTGCATTTTCTTCCTTATCTTCTTTCTCTTCTTTCTTTTGTTTTTCCTTGCTTTTTGTCGTTTCTGCTGCTTTTGTTTGCTTTTGCCTGGCTTCATCTGTTTTTTCACTATCCGATGAACAGCCGGCAAGCACCAGCAAAATTGCTACAAAAATAATGAACAATCCCTTTTTCGTTATCATGCTTCTCCTCCGTCTATTCTTTTCTCATCTTATTATAGGAATAGTTTGAAAGCGATTCAAGCTTATTTTGCAGCTAAACCGAAATACTTTCAAAAGCGTGCTAGAAATCCGTATAATAATAATAGACTGCAAACGAACAAGGAGGCGGGAAATCGATGGATTACCAGCTACAGCCATTTGGCGATAATGCCGTCATGGTCATATTTGGAGAGAAAAACGAGCGGTCTATTCATCAACACGTGCAAAAACTTGCTGATTT
The DNA here is from genome assembly GCF_030732005.1 of Tigheibacillus jepli. GTDB lineage: Bacteria > Bacillota > Bacilli > Bacillales > Amphibacillaceae > Tigheibacillus > Tigheibacillus jepli. The sequence goes on from NZ_JAROCA010000017.1 coordinate 52,379, forward strand.
TTTGCAAGACAACCCATTCGACTGGATGACTGCCTACATTCCGGCCTTCACAAACATAACGCTTTTTTACGAGCCGATAAAAATCATGCAGGAAAACGATACAACAGACCCTTATTCAGTAGTTTGCAAGGACCTGGAAAGCGTGTTGGGCAATTTGCAGCATGTACCGCAAACGCCGGCCAATACGATTGACATTCCTGTCTGCTATGGCGGTGCGTACGGTCCCGATTTGGAAGTCATTGCAAAGCACAACCAATTGACAAGGGAAGAGGTCATCCGGATTCATTCGCAAGGTGATTATCTGGTGTATATGATTGGATTTTCACCAGCTTTTCCTTATATTGGCGGCATGCCGGATAAAATAAATACGCCGCGCAAAGCAACACCACGCATTTCTATCCCGGCTGGATCTGTAGGCATTGCTGGCGGACAGACCGGCATTTACCCCCTGGCTTCTCCTGGCGGCTGGCAAATTATCGGGAGAACACCATTAAAGCTATTTCAGCCGGCATCCGAAAAACCAAGCCTCCTGAAAGCCGGAGATCGCGTGCGCTTTACACCGATCAGCGAGATGGCATACCAAAAATGGGGTGATGCCAATGATTAACATACAAAAGCCGGGATTATTGACAAGTATTCAAGACGAGGGGAGAATCGGTTATCAGCAATTTGGCATCGGCACAAGTGGCGCAATGGATCAGCTTTCCTTTCGCTTGGCAAATTGGCTCGTGGGCAATGAAGGAAATGAAGCCGTGCTGGAGATAACGATGCTTGGACCGACCATTGCATTTGAAGCAGATGCTTTGATCGCGATTTGTGGTGCCGACCTTTCACCCGCGGTTGGCAAGCAGAAACTGCAAAATGGCAGAACCTTTTTTGTAAGGAAAGGATCTGTTCTTCGCTTTGGCACCTGCCGAAGCGGATGCCGTGCTTACCTGGCTATCGCCGGCGGATTCGCTGTTGCAGATGTGATGGAAAGCAAATCAACATATTTATTGGCAAATATCGGCGGATATCAAGGCAGGGCATTGCAACAAGGCGATAGTCTGCAAGCAGGCGAATGCACGGAAACAGCGAAAAAACTGCTTGTATCGCTTCGCAACAAATTAGGCAGTACAGCACATGTATGGCAAGCGCCGTGGGGTGTTTCCGACAGTTTTTGCAAATCATTTTCACAAAAGATAATCCCTATTCGTGTAACGCATGGCAAGCATTTCGATAATTTTGACGCAGCAAGCCGGAAGAACTTTTTTGCCAAGCCGTTTCACATTTCCAGCCAATCCGATCGCATGGGATACAGATTGGAAAATAATAAACTTATCAATTTAAGCAATAAGCAACTATTATCGGAAGCAGTACGGTTTGGGACCATACAGGTACCTCCGGATGGAAATCCGATCGTACTGATGGCTGACCATCAGACAACAGGCGGCTATCCGAAAATTGCGGAGGTCGCAACCGTTGATTTACCATTGCTCGCACAAGCAAAGCCTGGTGATCAGATACAATTTCAATCCATCTCGCTTGCTGAAGCGCACAAGCTTATGCTGGAGAGGGAAAAGGCATTGCAGCTGCTGCGATTGCAGATTAACCAGCAGTTTGAAATGGCCTAAAAAAGGAGGAAATAACATTGTACCAGATTGATCTAAATTGCGATTTGGGTGAAAGTTTTGGGACGTACGTAAAAGGAAACGATGCGGAAATGTTGGATTATGTATCTTCGGCAAATATTGCCTGTGGTTTTCATGCAGGTGATCCGCTAATCATGAAGGAGACAGTGAAAATGGCGGCGGCAAAAGGCGTTGCCATTGGCGCACACCCATCCACCCCGGATCTTGTGGGGTTTGGGCGGCGGACAATGGACATTTCACCGGAAGAAGCATACACGGCGATTATCTACCAAGTTGGAGCATTGCAAGGCTTTACCCAGGCGGTGGGAGTCCCGTTGCACCACGTAAAACCACATGGCGCCTTATACAATATGGCAGCGAAGAACAAGGCACTTGCCGAGGCAATTGCTTTGGCGATCCAACATATCAATCCCGAATTGATTTTGTATGGATTAGCTGGCAGTGAATTGATTGCCGCCGGAAAAAAAGCAGGAATACCAACTGCCAGTGAAGTGTTTGCCGATCGAACATATCAAAGTGACGGCTCCTTGACATCACGCAGGCAAAAAAATGCGTTGCTGACAGATGCCAATGAAGCCGCCGGCCAAGTGGTTCGTATGATTAAAGAAAATAAGGTAACAACCGTGCAAGGAGACACCATTACCATTCAGGCAGATACCGTCTGCATCCACGGCGATGGCGCACACGCAATGGCATTTGCCAAGTGTATTTGCCACCGGTTGCATATGGAGAACATACGGATTGGCAGTTAGGCTGAGGGAAAATAGCAAGACCATCCTAATTACTGCATGTGCTGCATATTCATACATGTCATTTTACAGAGAAAACAAGAATCATTTTTGTTCGGAACGTGTTTCTCCTCAATCAAACTAAAAAAACAGCGGGTCACCCACAACCCGCTGTTTTCATGCCAATTTGCCGACCCAAACCTGGATAAGCAATTTTCCTTAATGGAATATAAGAATAACCACAAAATAGACAGCCATCACAATCAATCCGACCGGCAGGCCAAATTTGGCCCATTCGCTGCTTGTGATTTTCAATTTTCCTGCCGAAATAATATTCGGTATATTACCTGGAACCAGCATACCGCCACTGATCAACAGACCGAGCAGAATAGCTTTAATCGTAGGCCCATCCATGGACGGACTGATTTCCGCTGCTGCAAGCGTTGCATTATCCAGAACTGCTGAAATCATATTGATCCAATACAAGATCAACGGGCTTAAATCAAGCAGGAATTTCTCGATAAATGGCTCAAAACCTGCACCAAGCAATGTCAGCCCCATGACAAACAGATAGATATTCAGTGCCCGAACAATAATTTCCTTGTAGCTTTCTTTTTCCAGCGACTCCTTATCCTCAAGGCCTTCATCACTTGTATTATGCTTGACAATTAGCGCTGCAAGAATACCAAAAATGATAATCGCAACAATTACATCGACACTAATCAAATTGAATAGATAGAAGAACCCTTCGTTTAGTTTGCTGACCGTAATCGTTGACAACGGTTCGCCAATCGGTGTTAAAGCGGCCCCAAGTCCGATAGAAAAACAAGCAAGGACAACGAGCCGAACCTCGGAAGCGCGATCGAGGCGCAATACGCTGACAATTACGACCAGAACAATTGCTGCGATAATTGCAGTAATGATACTGGAAATCAATCCGAGGATAATAACCGTCAAGGCCAAGAATAGCCGAGACGGAATCTTGTTGCTTAGGCCGAGGATTCCTTTTTCAATCGGATCCTGAAACCATCGGAAGACCAATCCTGCAATCAATACAGCCAGCGTAATATTGATCGGATCTTCCAGCGCCTTTATGACCAGATCCATATTCAGTACATGACTGATTAGTGCTGCGGCAACCCCCATAACGAATAAAAACGGTTCCAAATGCTCTTCTACCGCTTTGAGTGAAAACGGCAAAATGAGCACCAGTAATAAAACAATCGTTAAACCTATAATCATGATGCTACAACTCCAAATTCTAAATTATGTAATTTCTCTGCATTTGTGAGATATACTCATATTTTATCACTGGAAAATGTACCTGTCACTTCCCGAGTTTTATCAAATTTCATTCCGCGGCGTAACACTGGTGCTCATGATTTCAGATGTTTTTATGCAGCCGATCATGCGAAACAGCCAATTGCTGTTGTTTTTGGGATAGTTTTTGTTTTCCATTGCTTAGTGTTTCCAGACGATGTGCAATCATTCTTTGTACTTCACAGGCATTCGGCCCGCCGCGAATGGATCGCCGTTCAACAAAAATTTCGGGGCTGCATACATCTTGCCATTCTTTTTTCGTCAGTTGCACACCAAAGTCCTTGAGCACTTCATTAATTTCTGCTGCCTTCCATTCAAATAATTCTTTCCCATTTTGCGATGACTTTTCAGAAACTAGGCTGGCAACATGATGCGCTTTGCGAAAGGACACACCATAATCTCTGGCAAGCACATCCGCAAACTCCGTAATGGTGATCATATTTTTTCTTGCTTCGGATTTTGCGCGTTCCTTATTGAATGTCATCGTCCGAATAACCGCATTCATCAGTCGCAGCACTCGCGAAGCTTTATGAAAACTGCTATATAGATGTGGCTGCAGGTCGTCCTCCGTATCTACAATATCTCCGTATGGTGTGTTATGCAGCAAATGCACAACCGTCATTGCTTCACCAAGTGCGCCGCTGGCAAGTGCACGCGAATGTTCAATGGAGACCGGATTGCGTTTTTGCGGCATGATACTGGATATCTGTACATATGGTGCAGCTACTTTAATCAGTCCGACTTCATAGGTAGCAAAACGCAAAAATTCCTGCACCCATCTGCCGGTATTGATCATTAGACTGGCGATTGCCTGAGCTGTTTCCAGCAAATAATCGCCAGTGCCAATCGCATCATAGGAATTTTCCATTAACCCGTCAAAGCCAAGCAATTCTGCCAGTCGCTCCCTGCTGATCGAAAAACCGGTTGTTGTGATTGCAGCGGCCCCGAGCGGAGACCGATTGACGGTATGAAACGCATGCCAAATCCTGTCCACATCGCGCTGCAAATTATCATAGATTGCCATTAAGTAATGACCAAAGGTAGTTGGTTGTGCCGGCTGCGTGTGCGTATGCGCCGGCATGACAGATTGCAGATGATCCGCTGCCTGTCCGATCAACGCCTCACTAAGGTTCATCGCATCATCCAGTAATGCCAGAATATGCTTTCGTATCACGATACGGTACATGCCTTCTCCCATGTCGTTGCGGCTGCGGGCAATATGGATTTTACCGGCCAGTTCACTTCCGATTTTTTCTCCAAGCTTCGCCTCAACAAGGAAAAACAGATCTTCATACTCGGGTTTATAGGTCCATGCGGCAGGATCCAACTTTTGCAGTTCTGATAACCCCGCCAGTATCGTATTTGTTTCCGCATCCGACAATAGTTTCTGTTCATTTAGCATCGTTACATGGGCTCGATGCAAGGAAAACATCGCATCATACAAATGATTGCGCTGATCGGTAAACACCGGTTTCAGCAATTCATTTACATAAGTCTTTCCCGGAAATGTCGTTCCTTCATCTTTTATAAACGCATCCTTATCAAAAGCCATTCTTCTTTCCCACCTTATTCATTAAACAATTTTATCGCAGTATTAACCGGCTATGAGACCCCACCAATCATTTCATTAAAATGAAAAACGTTATAAGTGGGGAAAAGAAAATCCCCCACTGGATGAAGTTTCACTTTACCCTTTCACGCCTGTCAGCGAAATACCTTCAACAATTTTTCGCTGGAAGAATAAAAAGACGATAATCATTGGTACAACAGCAAGTGTGCTCATCCCCATAATCGTGTTCCACATGATACCGGTACTGTCCGAAGTCCCATATAATGAAATGCCAACGGGAAGTGTGCGCATATCGCTTGTCGATGTAACGATAACCGGCCAAAGATATGCATTCCAGTTGCCAAGAAATGTTAAAATACCCAATGCAGATAGTGCCGGCTTCACTTGCGGCATCGCGATGCGCCACCAGATTTTAAATTCACCCATGCCATCAATACGGGCTGCATCAAGCAAATCATCAGGAATGCCTGACATAAATTGCCGCATCAAAAATACACCAAACGCTTCCATAATACCTGGGAAAAGAATTCCCCAATACGTATCCACCCAACCATAATCGCTGCTCATTACAAACCATGGAATCACAAGCATCTCCGTTGGAATCATCATGGTGCTTAAAATGAGCAGAAAGATAACTTTTCTTCCGGAAAACTGGAATTTGGCAAGCGTGTAGCCAATTAACGAACAAAAAATAAGGTTTGTAATCGTCACAATTACTGCCACAACGATGCTGTTCCAATACCACCTAAAAAATTCCGTTTCCTCAAAAATAAATTTATAGGCTGAAAAATCCAGTTTCTCCGGCCAAAATGAAAATCGGAAAAAATCCGGCAAGCTTTTCACCGATGACAAAATCATCCATACAAATGGAAAAGCGACAATCACCACTCCCGCCAACAGCAACAAATGGACGATGATATTGCTTATTTTCAACTTTTTCATATACCCACCCTTTATGCATCGTAGTTTCGATTCAACAATTTCAGCTGAATCAGCGTAATCAGCATAATCATGATAAATAGAACCACTGTAATAGCAGAGGCATATTCCATGTTAAAATCCCGAAATCCTTGTTTATACATGTACACGACGATACTCGATGTGCTGTTGAGCGGACCTCCAATCGTTCCGGAACTACCGCCTGTCAGGTTGACAATTTGCGTAAAGGTCTGAAGCGACTGGATGGCGCCTATCACCGTTAAAAATAAAATCGTCGGGTTCAGCAATGGAAATGTAATCTTCCAAAACGTCTTCCATTTACTTGCACCGTCAATTTCTGCAGCTTCATAATATTGGCGCGGAATTCCTTGCAAACCGGCAAGGAAAATCAGCATTGTAAAACCCGTCATTTGCCAGATCAGCATGGCACTGACAGATAGCAGCGCTTGATCGGGGTCAGACAGCCAACCCTGCTGTGGCAAATGCAGCGTCTTCAAAATCTGATTCAACACGCCAATGTTTGAATCGTACATCAAGCGCCAAACCCAACTTACAGCAACGATCGATGTCATATATGGCAAGAAAAATACAATCCGGTAAAACCATCTAAACCGATGTACTCGCTCGATTCCGAGCGCAATCAGCAACCCGAATGCCAATTGCAAAGGAACCGTAATAATCAGGTACAAAAACGTATTTAACACCGATTTCCAAAATACAGGGTCATGAAATAGCCGGACATAATTGCCGAACGAATAGCCATCTTCCCCCTGCACAGAAAAGGACATGAAAAAAGCGTAAATGGTTGGAAATATACGTATCCCTAAAAAGAAGACAAGCGGAATCAATAAAAAGAGATAGGCAATCATTGCCTGCCTTGTATGCATTTTCATGGAAAGCCGACCGGACCCCATTTGCCCGCCATTTTGTCTCATCGGAATCCTCCTTAAAGGATTTGAACGCTTCATTGCATCCAATCAAGCGTTCAAATCCCAATCTATCTACTCATTAAAATATTCATCACGTACTCTTTGTTCTTCCTCTACAAGCTTGTTGAACGCCTCATCCACCGGTGTGCCATTTAATAGAATCTGATCGACGGCATTTAGGAAAATGTCTCTTTCCTTATCTTCTTTTACAAAGAAAGTTGAATGCGCATCTTTCAATCCTTCGACAAATGGGCCATAAATTGGATCTTCCGTAATTTCCTTATTTTCGGAAAGGCTTGCTGCAGCCGGAAGTTCGCCGACATTTTCCAACCAATCTTTTTGTGTTTCCTCAGAAATCAAGAATTTCAAAAACTTTTGGCTTGCTTCCAGCTTCTTGCCTTCTACCCCCTTGGTGATGGCATTTGTCCAATAGGAACCAAAATTGGATTCCTCACCGCCTTCTTCTTTAACAGGCAATGTTGTCACACCCCACTCAAAGGCATTTGCATCCTTATAAGCGGCAATATTGAAGGAACCGTCAATGATCATGCCCGCACGGCCGGATTTGAAGGCTGTATCCGGTGTTTCCAAAAAAGTCGGATCACCGATATGATCTTTCGTTGTCATATCCATCCAGAATTTAAATGCTTCCAGTCCCTCAGGCTTGTCATTCCATTGTACTTGCTTGCCATCCTCGCTGTATGGTTCTACACCATATTGGCGCATGAGCACTTGCTGAATCACATGAAGTCCCTGCCCGCCGACATTCCATGCAAATCCTTCCTGCTCATATTTGCCATCACTATCACGTTTGGTCATTTTTTTGGCATCTGCAACAAGCTGATCCCATGTTTTCGGTGGATTTTCCGGGTCTAATCCTGCCTCCTTGAACATGTCTTTGTTCCAGAAAAGTGCCAGCGAACGAACGGCAATCGGCAATGTATAATATTTGTCATCCATTTTTTGCGATTGAATCATAGGAATATAGTAATCTTCAATTTCCTGATTACTCATAAAATCTTCTGGTATTGGCTGTATGAAATCTTGCTTCACATAATCCGGAATCCAGCCATAGTAGAGATTGACGATATCCGGTCCTTTTCCGGCATGCATTGCCGCTGCCAATTTGTCATTGTATTGATCATAAGGAAAATCTTGCGCTGTCACTTTAATATCGGGATTTTCCTTTTCAAATTTCTCGATTAGCTTATTTATTTCTTTCACCTTGGAATCAAAGGTGTACTGCCAATACGTAATCTCTGTTTTCCCGGAATCGGAGCCGCCTGAAGATTTGCTGCATCCGGTCAGTGCAAGTATTCCGGTAATCAATATGACTGCCAAAACCCAAAACCCTTTTTTAAACATGACTTTTCCCCCTTATATTTAACCGGTGATTTTCTGGCTTCTTCCAGTGAGTCGATACTCGATACAATTTGCTATCTTGCTAGGAAACAGTTTTTCCGCTTGTATCGTATATCCAATAGGTTTCTTTTGCATACGGTGCCAATAGCCGCGCAGCATTGCCGGGTTCTGCCTTTATTTGCTCTTCCAAATGAGTGAGAATGAATTCCGTCTGGGATTTATGGGCTTTTAAAGCCGATATTTTTTCTTGGATAACATTTGATACATCCACTTCCATTGCAGGATCGCCCAACACTTGGCGGGAGTTAATGGTCACCGCCTTACACCGCATTACCGGTCTTTGCGTTTCAGGAAGCAACGTAACCGCTCTGACAACTGCTGCAGATAGCGCATCATGATCCGGATGCACACCATGTCCAGGGTAAAATGTATATACAACCTCTGGGTGAACATCGTCAAAGACCTCCAGCACTTTTTGTGCCAAATAACCTTCATCTTTGAACTGCAGCATTTTATCCTGCATCTTCCAAAGTCTCAGATCTGCAATACCAATCACCTTGCAGGCATCCCGCAATTCTTTCTCCCGCAAATGCGGCAGCGATTCCCGTGTGGCAAAAAACGGCTTGCCCATCCTTCTTCCCATTTGGCCAAGCGTAGCACATACCAAAGTGACACTATCACCAGCCTGTGTATGCTGTATCAATGTGCCGGCACCAACAAACGTTTCATCGTCCGGGTGCGGATAAATAGCTAATATCTTCCTTGCCATCTGATTGCCCCTTTCTCCCAAAGCAGGTTTAAGCTCCACATTCAAAAGGTGTAAAACTAAACTGCAGTGCGATGTTCAAATGACCCTCTCCATCATATCCGCCAAGCAGCAGTTTGCCATCCTTGGTCAGTTCCCAGTCGGTGAGCCCCTGTGAATATAGCCAGCCATTTTTTAATTTCAGGCCCACCTGGTAAGGACCCTCTCCCGTTATTTTTCCTTCCAAAAAATGCAATACACCATTACGAATATAGGCACAAGTGGCAATTTGCCCGGGTTCTTCCAGCGCCCGGTAGGATCCCGTTGATGTTTCCATGTGAAAATAGGCATCCTTTTGTAAAAATCGATTTAGTGCCTGTTGCACGGCATTTCTATCAATTGCTTCCATCATCCATCCCTCCGTTTTACAGCTTCAAAACGCTTTCATGTTCACGCAACAACAATGATATCGCGCCTGTTACCCCTGATCGGTCACCCAGCTCGGTCAGACGGATTTTCGCGTCAAAAGGAACAAATTTTTGTACGGTTTCCTGAACAATCGGCAAAAACCAATGACCGCTTTTCGATAATCCTCCCCCCAGCAGCACCACTTCCGGATTTAATAGCGTAATTGCATTGACAATCGCCAGACTTAGATGTTCAATGGCATCGTGCACAATTTTTTCACAAAAATCATCTCCATCTATCGCGAAAGCAAATATATCGGAAACAGAAAGTGCATCTTTCTTGTTATGAAGCGGATGGGCAGGCAATCGTTCCAACTCTTGCTGCACACGCTTTTTAATTGCAGCACCACCTACCTGGGATTCCAAGTAGCCATAACCCTTAAAAGGAGGCACAATCGTGTTGCCATTTCTGGTCTGATTCGTATCGGTTACCATATAGCCGATTTCGCCTGCCCCCCAGTTAGCGCCGCGGAACAATTTGCCATCAATAATCAACCCACTGCCCACCCCGGTTCCAATGGCAATCAATATGACATTCTCCTTTTTCTTTGCGGCACCAAGCCATTGTTCACCAAGGGCGCTGACATTGACGTCATTATCGATATGGATGGGGAAATCAAAATATGCTGCAGCTTTTTCTCGCAGCGGGTATTGCTGCCAGCCCAAAGACGGCGCCTCAATGACTACCCCCGAATGACTGTCGGTTATTCCAGGTATCCCAATCCCCATCCCGATAATTTGCGAAGGCTTTAGACCGGTCTTTTTGAGAAGGTGAGCAACCGTTGTCTGTAACTTTTTCAAAAAGTTACGCTCCAGAAACGGAGCTGTATCAAAACGTTCTTCTCCCAAAATTGTTCCATTTAAATCACTTACAGCAACAAGTACCTTCGTTCCGCCGATATCCACTCCCAATGCATAATAAGCTTGTTCATTGAAGTGCAGATATGTCGGCTTTCTTCCGCTTTTGTTATGTGTTTTTCCCGCTGACGATTCAATCACCCAGCCTTCTTCAATCAATTCCTCCACAAATGTGGATACAGTAGGCTTGCTGATTTGAATCCGCTTACAAATTTCTGCACGTGAAATCGGCCCGAATTGCTTAATACAATGCAAAATCAATTTTTTATTGTACTTGATTTCATCTGCTTTCGTTTGAGAAAAATTCAATTCGAAACCCCTCGTCATAATAGTTAGTTAATATTACTAACTATTATACAAATCCAAATAGTTATGTAAATGCTTATATTCTTGCAAAATGGACGGTTTTCTCCGTATTATGATGTGTTTTCATGGGATTACGCTCATTTACACTAATTTTTGGGGATGTTCGTAATTGAGGGAGGGAGTACATTTGAAGAGTAATTTTATGATGAAATCACTTTTGCACCCATAAAACGGGTTTAAACAGCTAACTGGATTAATCCTGGATTGTATTCAACAAAGCCCTTGACAATTTACTAAGGAAAAAACCGTTTTCTAAAAGAATGATTTCGATAAAAGATGAGTTTTAATGAAAACTTATTTTCCGTTATGTTTCAACCGGCGGGTCTACTTATATTTCAAGGTTCTTTGCCGCTCCGAAAATACACTACGCTTTCCGTGGGCGGCTGGTGAGCCTCCTCGTGCTTTGCACTCCGGGGTCTCACCTAGGCCATCGCTCCCACAGGAGTCTCCGTGTATTTTCTCCGCTGGAATAGTGCCTTCTTCAGTTGGATTATTACAAAAAATACTTCTATAAAGAGTCATACCAGTCCGGGTGAGCGGAAGGCGGGAACTCCCTGAAAAAGAAAACCACTTTTTCTGCGTGCGATGTAACGCTGCCGAAGCCTTCTTTGTCCTGCGGGAATAATGGTTTTCGGTGGGGCGAGTAATCGCAGTCCCAGCACGTTTCCGAAGACCCCGCTCAATAGTTTTGAATAATGGGAGTCGATTAAACCCTGCCTTTGTGGACAACATCGTCGAAATAACAAACTGCTGCTAATGGGCAATTGGATGAAGGCTATCTACGAAAAAAGGACAAACTGCTGCCAAACATGAAAAAGCCGCATCCGGGCGTGTGCATTTCCCGAGGTGCAGCTTTTATTTTTCTTGGACAGACAAGCCGTATTATTCCGCCAATGCCTTTTGCACAAATTCCTTTATTTTTTCGGCATACGCCACCGTGACGTTATCAAATGCTTTTGTATGCCCCGCATCGGGCACTATCCACAGGTCTTTGTCTCCGCCGGCAGCCTCGTATAGTTCGTGACCCATTCTTGTCGGAACTAAATCATCCGCATCTCCATGAATGATCAACAATGGCAATTTATTTTTCTTAACCTGTTCTATCGCGGATGCCTCCCCGAATGTAAATCCTGCTCGAACTTTGGTAATCACACTTGTCACATCAAGCAACGGGAATGATGGCAGATGGTAAATATATTTCAGCTGATGGGCAAGTTCAGCTTTTACGCCACTATATGCGCTATCTGCAATGATTCCTTTCACTTGCCCAGGCAGTTTTTCCCCACTTGTCATCAATACCGTCGCCGCCCCCATGGAATTGCCATGTAAAATGATTTGCTTTTCTCCGTATGCGTCAACCATTTTGGCAATCCAATCTTTATAGTCAAGCCGATCATGCCAGCCATATCCAATATAATCCCCTTCGCTTTTGCCGTGACCGCGTGCATCCGGAAGCAAAATATCAAATCCCATATCATGGTACATTTTGGCATACTTGCCCATATCATCACCGTTTTTACGGAAACCATGGGCGAGGATAACCAATTTATGTTCCTTTGCTGGATTTTCAATCAACTTTGCCTGCAGTTTCAGTCCGTCAAACGATTCCATTCCAATCGTTTTCTTTTCCTGCTTGTCGTACCACGCCTTTGCCTCATCCAGCATGCTCGTGTCTTTTTCACTGGCAAGTGCATTAACAGCTGCTGATTCACTGTGCAGTTCAATATCCGTCCCGCGTTTAATACCCTGATTATAAAAATAATTGCCTGCAAAAATTAATCCCGCTATCAGCACCACAACAAGTGCGGAAAAAATAATAATCAGCTTTTTTTTCAAATTCTTTCCCCCCTACCATTCTATCTATTTATTATTTATTTCATGACAGGCTTATGCTAGCTTTCGGCAGAAATTTCTTCGGTTGCCAATTGGAATAAAACCGGTACTTGCAGTTGGGCATGTTTCAGCAGAACCTGGTCCGAAAATATCTGTAAAGGAGTTCCTTCGCCAGCAGCCTTGCCTTCACTGAAAACAATGATTCTATCAAAAACCGCTGCTGCAAAATCCATATCATGCAAGATACATAAAACAAGTTTGCCTTGCCTGCGAAGATCCGCGATAATATCGTGGATAATTTGTTTGCCAATCGCGTCCTGCCCCATTGTTGGCTCGTCGAAAATAACCACATCCGTATCCATCGCCAAAATGGATGCAATGGTTACCAGTTTGCGTTCGGACAGACTTAAGTCATACGGATTTATCTCTGTCTTTGCTGCCAGTCCGACTTTTTCCAATGCTTGCAGTGCTTGATTTCTTGCCTCTTCTTCAGCAAAACCGATGTTCGATGGACCGAACATTACTTCCTGTAATACGGTACTTTTGAAAATTTGATCGTTCGGATTTTGGAAAACAAGACCGATTTTACCGGCGATTTGTGCCGGACTCCATTTTTCAAGGGATGCACCATTGAGACGTATTTCTCCTTTTTTAGGGCGAAGCAACCCTTTCAGCAGTTTTACAAAGGTTGATTTTCCGGCGCCATTTTGCCCGATAATTGCCGTTGCTTCTCCGTGGAAGGACAGGGTAATTCCCTGTAGAACCTCTACTGCATCATATGCGAATGTCAGATTTTCCACCTGAAGGTTTACGTCATATTTCCTGGCTTCATTATCCTGCAGGAGGTTGCCGGGATTTGCTAGCACTTCCTCCGCGTTGTCACCTAACTCCCGGTGAGAAATTTCGTAAAAAGCTTCTTTACCAATAGTCTCCTTCCATCGCGGGAGCTGTTGCGCCTCCTGAATGGTAACCGGGTATAGCATCGTATGGGCATTTTTTATTTCCAACTTTTTGGCAACCTGTGTAATAACTGGAGCAGCAACGCCAAGCTGTTCTGTGTCGATATGGGTAAAAACAGCGGCTGGCGGATCAAATGCTTGCAACTCCCCTTTGTCCAGCAGTATCAGTTTATCGGCATACTTCGCCAGTCTGTTCGTGTTATGCTCGGCCATCACAATCGTCACGCCCGTTTTTGCAAGCCGCTCGACAACCCGAAAAACCTCCTCGGCACCTGCAGGGTCAAGTTGTGATGTCGGTTCATCCAATATCAGTACATCCGGATGCATGGCGATAATGCTTGCAATCGCCGTGCGCTGCATTTGGCCTCCTGAGAGAGAAAATGGGTGCTGTTGCCCTATATCGGCAATTTGCAGTAAATCAAGGCATTCCTTCACGCGACGAATCATTTCCGCTTGCTCCACCCCGATATTTTCCAGTCCAAAGGCGATTTCTTCAAAAACCGTATTTGTTGCACCAGTCAGCTGGGAAAATGGGTTATCGAGTACAAGACCAACATTGCCAACATAATCTTCAAGTTCCATCTTCCTGACTTCCATCCCGTTGACAACCACTTTTCCGCCATATGCCCCCTTGAAAAAATGCGGCACAAGCCCGGCAAGCGCGTAACATAAAGTGGACTTTCCGGATCCATTTCCGCCGGCAATACCGATGAACTCCCCTTTTTCCACCCGGAAAGAAATATCATTTAATGCCAGTTCCGTCGTATCCGGATAGCGGTATTTTAGATGGGATACTTCAATAATACTCATTGGACAACCCTCCAAACAATCGCGGCAATGCCAATCAGCACAAGCAATATCCCCTGCGGCCATTGGTGGCGGTATTTTCTTTGTGTTTTCAAAAAGGTTTTCTTCGTTTGCTTGTTAAAACCGCGCAATTCCAGTGCCAATGCCCGTTCACGCGTATCACTCAACGAATGCAGCACAACCGGTCCAATCAACGGAATAAATGCTTTGACCCGATGTATCAGACTGCCTTGCGTTTCCATGCCGCGAGCACGCTGGGCATCGGAGACTTTTTTGGTTGTCGCGCGCATTTGCGGAATAATTTGCAGTACGCTAAGCAAAACATAGCCAATTTTCGGGGACATGCCTTTTTTGACAAGCCGTTCTACCATTTCGTCCGGCCGTGTTGTCAAAATCAGCACGCCAAAAATACAAACCATATTGACCACACGCAATGTCAGCAACAATGCATATAAAAGTCCCTCTTTGTAAAATGACAATGGACCAACGGAAAATAGCACGGTTGCATTTTGCGCATGAAATGCTCCCTGCACAACAATGATGGAAATAATCAAAATCATACTTAAAGCCAGGATCGGAAATATTTTATGAATAACTCTTCCAACACTTAGCAGTATCAGGCTTGTGAGTGTAACTGCTCCCACAAAAAACAAATTTGGACAAATATACGTCACTGCAATGCTAACGATAACAAGCAGCAACTTAATCAGTGGATCCATTTGGTGCAGCGGTGTATTTTTTTCAATGTAAAGTGTCATTGATTGCATATTTATCAACCTCGAATCACAATCTGCTTGCATATCGGCCTGGCAGCGTCCACAGGCGATGGCATGAAATGCTGCCTGGCCAACGGTGGAGATTACAAAGCGTCGAGTTCTTCAATCTCCTGATCGCTTCTGTAAACATTTGTCAATGATTTCGGTAAACCTTTGAAAATCAAGAAACTCAGGATAACCGTGACGACTTTATCCAACACATCGACAATGATGCTGTCGCCAAAAGATGCCAGCCATACAGGAAAATCCTTGGCGATTAAAAATGCATAAAAACTGTCACCCCAGACGTTGCCGGTTTGGCCACCCCAATAAATAATATTTAAAGGTGTGGATACAGTCGCCGCAATCACGCCAACGACAAGACCAATAACAAAGGCTTTTTTAATATTGGCAATCCAGCCTTTGTATGCCATGATCCCGACGACCAATCCAATGACGCCGCTGGTAATCGCATAAACTGTTGCAATCGGATCAACCGTAACGCCGTAGATGAGGTTGTTGATCACCCCCGCGGCGGCTCCGATGACTGGACCAGCCAGCATGCTGGAAAGTACTGTCCCGATGGAATCAAGCCATACGGGCAGCTTTAACAAACCGGCAAACAATTTTCCCAAGTAGTTGATTCCAATTGCCGTTGGAATCAGCACGATTGCAGCTGTTGACAGCTTTAATGACCACATGCCTTTTTGAGACATGCCCTCTCCCCCTTTTTTGTTGCATTGCCAGGAAAGCGGAATGTAATGTGATACCGTTTACAAATTGAGTTTGGCTAATATCACCTCTTTGTGAACAGGTGAACATAAGTACAACCGCTTCCCGCAACACAGCTGGAATGATTTAAAAGTGCTATTACCACATCCATCATACGATATTTTCTTACCCCAAGTTTCGGCTAAAAAGCCTAGAAATCCCGCTGTGTCGGGATTTCTAATTTTATTTTGGTCACTACAACCTTTT
>NZ_JAROCA010000018.1 GCF_030732005.1 Tigheibacillus jepli
CTCCATGATCACTTAAAAGACAGGGTTTTAAAATACCTGGAGTAAATGAGGACTTACACACTTTATTTGACAAACCCTAATCATTTCTCTTTTCCCTTTCCCTCATTGACCTGTTATCTTCATTTTTAAAATTGCTGCATATTCTCTTAAGTATAGCTTCCAAGCAACAGCCTTAGGGGTTTTTGCTGCAAGTGGATATGCTTTTATCCCAAGCGCTTTTGCGTTTTCGACTGATCGGTACAGATGAAAATCATTGCTGACAATGACTGCTTCTTTGACTGGGTACAGTCTTTTGGTAAATTCCAGGTTTTCCTTTGTTGACGTTGATCTTTCCTCAAGCAAAATGCGATCCTTGCTGATGCCATGCGCTATAAGGTAATCTGCAATTGCCTTTGCTTCGGTCACGTCTTCGCTTTTTCCCATTCCGCCGGTTGCAATCACTTTTGCTTGCGGGTTTTCGTTCAAATAATTTGTTGCCATTTGTACACGGTATAACAAGCTTTTTGACATCACCGTGCCGTTTACTTTTGCTCCTAAAATAATAACATAGTCCATTTTTGGCGGTGGTTGTTTAGCTGCCGTTTTTTTAATTTGATAATGTGCATAAATGCAAAATAGCAAACCTGCAGCAAAAACCACGGGGAGCGCAATGAAAATCCATTTTCTTTTCAATTTTCCAGATCCTCTCCCTAAGTATTTTTCTATTTTGTGTTAAGTATATCGAATAAATGCTAAAAATAGAAAACTTACTTGGATATTCATCTAATCCGGAAAAAAATAGTGAGTCGTTAACTCATCGAAATCTCTGCCAAATACCAATTAAAAAAGGCTGCCTACTTGGACAGCCTTAAATTTGTAGGTAAAGAAATTATAAAATTTGGCTGTATTAATGCCAATTGCTAAGACAGCCACGTCCGGCTCCAGCGCCCAGCAACTAGCAAAGGTTTTGGGTGGGACGAGTAATCGCAGTCCCAGAGCTTTTTGATGGGGCGAGTAACCGCAGCCCCAAACTTCACACTTCTCTCCTCGAAAAAGAAGTACACTTTTTCTTCGTGCGATGTTAATTCGAGGGAGTTTATTCTGGCACTACGATAAGTCAACATCGGTTCGCTTTCAGCTCACCGTGTTTCCTTTATCTCATTGCGAAGTGCTCTAGTTTGTACGTTGCTAAACGGACGCTTACGCCTTTGTTCTTTAACATCCCAAATATTTTTCAAACCAGCGGCAAATGTGGTGCAGTCTCTCCAGCCGCATTTTTGGTGCGCCGCTTCTGCTCAATTCATGTGTTGCATTCGGGAAGCGGACAAATGCGACATCTTTCTTCAAATGCTTTAATGTTACATAGAATTGCTCGCCTTGTTCAATTGGACAACGGAAATCGCGTTCACCGTGCAAGATAAGCAATGGCGTTTCCACATTTTCGGCATATTTCAATGGAGAGATATCCCATAATGCTTTCGGATCGTCCATTAAATGCAAGCCATGCTCCCACTTTGTGAAGAAATAGCCGATATCGCTGACACCATAGAAGCTGAGCCAGTTACTAATGGAACGCTGAGTGACGGCTGCCTTGAAACGGTTCGTATGACCGACAATCCAGTTCGTCATAAAACCGCCATAGCTTCCGCCGGTAACACCAAGTCGATTTTGGTCAATAAAGTCATATGTTTGCAGTGCATAATCGACAGCCGCCATTAAGTCTGTATAATCACTGCCACCGTAGTCTTTGCGGCAGGCATCGACAAATTTTTGACCATAGCCGTAGCTTCCGCGCGGGTTCACATATAATACAACATAGCCTTTTGCTGCCAACAGCTGCATTTCATGGAAAAAGGTGTTACCGTACATCGTATGCGGCCCACCATGCACCTCCAGCACCAAAGGATATTTTTTATCCGCTTCGAATCCATACGGCTTCAGCAACCAGCCTTGAATATCCCAACCATCTTTTGCTTTGAAATTGATTTCTTCCGGTTCACAAAGCGCAACTTCCTCCAAAAATGCGGCGTTAGCGTTGGTCAGCTTTCGTGCATTCCCGTTAGCGGTCAAGTGGTAAAAGTTGACCGGATCCGTTGGCGTAATCACTGTTAAAACAAAAGATTGATCTGTTTTATTATACGCAAAACCGGCAACATGGTTGTTTGCTGCATACAATGCTGTTCTTGTATGATCCAAAGCTACACTGTATAGCGCCGTTGCACCATTTTGGGCAGCAATAAAAAATAATTTTTCGCCATCTGCAGACCATACAGGGCCAGTCTGGAATTCTCCCATTTGAAAATCGCCAACAGTTGGGTCGCCCAATTGCACATCCCAGCCTTCGGTCAGGCATGAACGCTCTTTTGTTGCCAAATCAAAAACAAATAATTCGTCTTGGGTAGCCCCCGCAAATTGCTGTTCATTGCCAACATATGCGACTTTATCACCGTTGGGGGAGAAAATAGCTGAATAGAAAGAGCCACTGCCATTGGTGAGCTTTTTTATTTCTTTACTGGAAATATCCACCGTATATAAATCTGTAATCAGTTCATAATCTGCGTCTTCAGAAATATTGCCGGCAAATAAGACCGTTTTGCCATCAGGTGAAACGTCTTGAAAATGGTGATCACTATCATCGCTGGTCAGTTGTGTGTATGTATCTTCCTGCAAATCGTACATGATAATCTGCATGCGTTTGTCATCCAAAAAACCGCTGTGATCAGACTTATAGTTAAGACGATCGATAACCATCGGCTGCTTGCTTTTTTCTTCTTTCTGTTTTTGTCTTTCTTCTCTGGTCAATTCTTTTTGATGCTGCACATTGTCTCCTTTTTCAAGGGGAGCGGAAAAGAACAGGTATTTGCCGTCCTTTGACCATTCGGGACTGTAGGCACCATATTGAAAAGTTGTCAGCTGCTTTGCTTCCCCGCCGTCAGCAGGCATCAGCCATAGCTGGGAGACCCCACTGCGGTCCGATTGGAAAACAACTTGTTTGCCATCGGGGGATATGCGTGGGTGACTGTCTTTTTGTTTCCCGTACGTCCATTGCTTTTCATCTGCACTGCTATTTACCTTTTGAGTAAATAAATGCGATCTGTATTCATCCTTTTCTTTATCCATCACGGTTTCCACAAAAAAGTATGTATCACCGTCGGGTGTGAGCTGTGGATCACTGTACATCACTAATTCCGTGAGATCGTTTGCTGTAAGAGCACGTTTAGCCATTCTAATTCCCCCAATTGATAACGTTTCTATTATTCTAAACTATTGCGTTATTCGAATCAATATATTTGAGGCACCTATAAAAGCAGCGCTGTCCATTCGTACGGAATCAAAGTGTGTTAGCAGCCGAATTGTGACAATGCACCAGGCGGGTTATTTTGTTGAATAAATTGTGTTAAAGTTAAATCAAAAGACCTTTGTTCTTTTATGGGGATTTGCAAATTAGAATCGAAGGATAGGGGGGTAACTATTTTAAAGCGAACGATACTGGAGAAATGCTTTACGCTTTAAAGAAAAAAGAATCCTATATACTTATTCAAGGAGTTCTAAAAAAGAATTTGAGTAAACAAAGCAAATGCCATTTGGGAAAAGAACCATTTAACGGAATAACAAAAGGAGAATGTATCATGACGAAACATCAAATTTACAAAATGAGTGTTGCAAAAGTCTATCCCCATTATATTTCGAAAGCGGAGAAAAAAGGGCGCACAAAATCAGAAGTTGATGAAATCATCCGTTGGTTGACAGGATATTCCCAAGAAGATTTGGATGCTCGGCTGGAAAATCAGACAGACTTTGAGACCTTCTTTGCGGAAGCACCTCATTTGAATCCTTCACGGAATTTGATCAAAGGTGTCGTTTGCGGTGTCCGAGTGGAAGACATCGAAGAACCAACGATGCGAGAAATTCGCTATTTGGATAAGCTGATTGATGAATTAGCAAAGGGGAAAGCGATGGAGAAGATTTTGCGGGACTAATAATAAAAACGAAGAAGCGCGATTCTATAAATTTAGCTGATCAAAGGGGAGCACAACATCTCCATCATAATAGAAATGTTTTTTACAATAAAAAAATAAAGCATAAATAAAGAGGAATAGCTATTTGCTGGTCCTATTTATTCATTGGATGTTCGGGAATATAAATCATTTAAAAAGATTATGTTGTCTTTAAGTTCCTTGAGATCATGGCTTTTTGTAATATTAGCAAAAAAATGATGGACATCAGTAGCACCATGGAGAATTCCCTGTAAAAAAGATCTCTTCTGTATAGCGTGACGCTTTACAGCCCCTTTAACATGGGACGTGTCAGCCACTGTTAAAACAAAAAAATCATTTTTTTCATCCAACCTAAGTTCATAGGGAGAATCAAAGATAAAAGTTGATCGTTCGCAACCTTCGTAATGACTTCGAGTCAGGGCTAGTAATTCAACCCAAGTGGATATGACGTCAGTAGTTTCATGTTCAAAATCAAAAATATGTTTTTCCCTATTTCGCATAATTACCACACCTGGTACGTATCCAGTACTGTTATCTTCCAAATGGGATTTCGTATATTTTTTTGCACTTGTATCGCTTAGGGGTACAAAATATTTTTCGGGATGCTCTGTATAATCACTTGGCAATTCATCATCTGTCAGTAACGTTGTTATGTGTGTACTTGTATGTACGTATTCATAATTAGAGACCTCCGTTACACGTCATCGTTTTCCTGTATTTTGTCATTATGCTAAACCTGTCTTCACTATACAAAAGCACAAAAAAGTATGAAACAAAACCTCCCGAAAGCAGTGATCTTCAGGAGGTTTTTACATACGAACCATTTATGCTTGCAGGAAAAACACAGGTCCATATTATTGTTGTGCCGTTTTTCGATTGCTGATATTGGCATCTTTTTGGTATGCATCTTGCAATTTTCTTGTGATTTCCCCGGGGATTCCGTTATTTACTGGTTTTCGATCCACGTTGAGAATTGGTAAGACTTCCGATGTGCTGCTTGATAAAAACATTTCATCCGCACTTTGTATATCCGCAAGTGTAAATGCCTCTTCGATAAATGGAATTCCCAGTTCATTGGCAAATCGTTCCACCGCCATACGGACACAGCCGTGCAAAATTCTCGACGTTGCCGGATGGGTATAAATTTTGCCGTCCTTTACCAAGTAAGCATTGGATGAACTGCACTCTGTAACAAGACCGTCTTCATGCAAAAGTGCCTCATAGCAGTTGTTTTCTTTTGCCTCTTGCTTGGCAAGCACATTCGGTAAAAGATTAAGACTTTTGATATAGCATTTTTTCCAGCGTATATCTTCCTTCGTAATGACGGAAATGCCATTTTCCAAGTTTGAAAGATTTCGAGGCAAATCCTTTACATATGCGTAAACATTGGCTTCTACACCAACTGGAAATACGTGGTCGCGTGGTGCGGAACCTCTGGTTGCTTGCATATAGACAATGCCATCGTTTTTCATATTGTTTTGTTTCAACAGGTCATGCAGCAGCGTCTTCAGTTGTTCTTTTTCAAAGGGTAGCTCCAGTCTTATGGCATCAGCTGAGCGGAAGAATCGATCCACATGCTCGGTGAATAAATAATAATTACCATCGTAAATACGGATCACTTCGTAAATGCCATCGCCAAACTGCAGGCCTCGTTCTTCAAAAGGATAGTCCAAATTATCTTGATGTGTGAATTTCGTTTGCGATAGTACAATTGGATAAACACCCATTCTTTTTCCTCCTCCGGAAAACATCTGCTTTGTCAAAATCACATCCTATTCTAGTACGAAGAATGGCGTTTGTAAATACAGAAGATTAGCATAGCCCCATCAGATGAAAAAGTGATTTATATGATATTTTTATGACATATTAACGCAAATATTGCTTGTACATGCTGTTATTTAGCAAGTATTTCCAACGTTTATCATGTATAATGGAGATACAAAGTCGGGGGTGAAGATAAAGTGACTGCCATTATGGAGAGATTGGAAAAAGACGATTGTTCCTTAATCATGAACAACTGCGTAAAAAAGAAAATGAAAAAAGGTGAAACAGTGTTCAAAGAGGGTTCCACAGCGGATTATTTATATTTCATTCAATCAGGAGAAATCCGGATTTTTAAAAATATTGGTCCAGGCAAAGAGTTGAACATCTTCACCAGGCGGGAAAATGATGCCTTTGGAGAATTGGGCATTTTCGGCGGGGACAGATATTCAAATACGGCGATCGCTTCCACATTTACTTCTGTTTTTTGTGTTGGCAGGGAAAAAATGGAACAGATCATTTCCCAAAATGGTAGGATTGGCTTGCACTTTACACGTTGGGTTGCAGAGTCATTGGAAGAAAGCAAGGCGAAAATGCGTGATTATCTGGCTTTCGGTTCTGAAGGTGCAGTTGCTTCGGTATTTATCCGCTATAGTAACATGTACGGTATTGTGACACCGGAAGGAATACGAATCAAAAGACAGATCCAATTAAGCGATGTCGGTAAGCACATTGGAATTTCCAGAGAAACTGTCAGCAGAATTGTAAACAAATGGAAAGAAGAAGGCATCATGACAAGTGAAAATAAATTTTTCCTGATTATGCAGCCGGATCACTTACGAAACCTTTTGGGCTGCGAATATTGCGTCGTGGAAAATTGCATCCTGTAAAAGTTCGCAAAAAAAGGAGAGATATATAGAAAAACGACACCGGTATTCGTGGGAAGATGCCATTTTTCTAAAAAATAGCCAAAAACAGTTGCTTTTTTGTCGATTTTTTATTAAGATTATATTTGTCTTTTTCAAAAACGCCGAAACCGCAACGCTTGATACATGCGCAGCCTTTATTTGCAGATGCAGGGGCATGACAGGCGTGTAAGTAAAACTGAATAACAAATCTATTTAACATGCGGGTGTAGTTTAGTGGTAAAACCACAGCCTTCCAAGCTGTTGTCGAGGGTTCGATTCCCTTCACCCGCTCCATACATATGTCCTAACGCAGTGTTTCGTAACCAGAATCTTACGAGGCGTTGCGTTTTTTCATTTATCGCAGTATTAACTGGCGATAAGACCCCCACCGAATGAAGTTTCACTGTAAGAACGTTTTTATCAGTGCTTGAATACAGGAAATTGTACAGGTAAACTAAGAATAGCTATCAAATTAGGAGGATTTACATGCAAAGGCTTCTGAAACTATGCAAGCAATTGGATAAAAAAAGTTACAAAGCCTATAAAGAAATTGCTGGCCAATACCGGGCTACAACATATACATTGGCCATTGATTATGTTCAGGGCGATCCGTTTGCATCCCCATCTAAAATTCGCTTGATTATCCCGTCGCAACAACGTCCGTTACATGCAAGCTGGCTCGAACCAAAAATTCGAAAAGTGGCCGTGGAAGATGTACTGGCACGTGCTGTTGCCAAGGCGGTTCGCAACCTGCAGATAGATATTAAAGGATCCGGCAAGAGCGGTGCCATTTTCTTTGATGCGCCAAAACAACAAGTCATTGAGCGGACTGCTGTGCAGATTAGTCCCGATGCCATTACGGTTTGTTTGTCGGTTGGGCTCCCGGCGAATGGAAGAAGAATCAATGGCAGACAAGCACAACGATTATTCTCGGAGGCGATACCGGCCATTCTGCAGCAGTCTATTTTTGCCATTTCCGATGAAGAAATAAACCAAGCAGTTGTTTTGGCGGATCAACAGGCGGCCATTCGGGACACGATGAAAGAAAACAGCTGGATTGGATTTGTCGCCAATGGTGCCATTTTACCACGCAAGAGCGGTGTGAATGACCTTCCTCTCAAGGATGCCATTCATTTTCAAAGCCCGAAAAGCTTTGAAACAGAAATAAGCATTCCGCACCAATGTGAACCCTTGAAAGGCATGGCTATTCCAAAGGGTGTTACATTGATAGTCGGCGGGGGATATCACGGTAAAAGCACATTGCTCCATGCACTTGAAATGGGTGTCTACAATCATGTAAAAGGTGATGGACGCGAGTATGTGCTCACTGATCCGGACGCTGTAAAAATTCGTGCGGAAGACGGCAGGCAAGTTTCCAATGTGGACATTTCCGCATTTATCCGCAATTTGCCGTTAAAACAAGATACGACTCATTTTTCGACTGAAAATGCAAGTGGCAGTACATCGCAGGCGGCAAATGTGGTGGAAGCGCTAGAGGCAGGGGCAAGTACGCTTTTGCTGGATGAAGATACATGTGCGACGAATTTTATGATTCGTGATATGCGCATGCAACAGTTGGTATCAAAGGCGCAGGAACCAATCATCCCCTTTATTGAAAATGTCGGTCGTCTGCGGGATGAACTAGGAATTTCAACTATCCTAGTTATGGGCGGTTCCGGTGATTATTTTGATATATGTGATCATGTGATTATGATGGAAAATTTCCTTCCAAAAGATGTTACCAAAGCCGCCAAGGAAATTGCAGTAGCGTACCCGCAACAGCGTCAGCGGCAGGAAGATGAAAAATTGGCATTTTCGTCAAACCGAGTGTTTAAACAGCAGTCGCTAAAAGTTTTTAAAGGTAAGCGTGCCAAGGTGCAAGCGAAAGGACTGACCACGATTTTGATGGGACAGACGAACATCTCATTTTCAGAGACAGAACAGCTGGTGGATTTGTCCCAAACAAGAATGATTGCGCAAATTTTGCTTTACATGTACCAAAACAATGAATTGGGCCAACAAACATTGCATGATTTACTTGATGAAATAGAGACACAAATGGATGCAAAAGGGTTGGCATCGTTTACCCCACATCCACATCAGCATCCCGGTGATTTGGCACGTCCCAGAAGATACGAAATCGCCGCTGTGCTAAACCGTATGCGTACGGCGAAAGTGGAACAGAAGTAAGCCGGTAAGTGAACGGGAAGGAAGGGAAATAAATGGATAGCAAGCAGTTAAAAGAAGCCATTATCGACTACAGCAAATCGATTGGCATTGATAAAATCGGCTTTGCAACGGCGGATGTGTTTACCGAACTGAAAGAGCGGCTGCGTCGCCAGCAAGCGCTTGGCTATCAATCAGGATTTGAAAAAGGAACAATAGAAGAACGCACTGAGCCAGCACGGCTGCTTCCGGAAGCGCAATCGATTATTGCCATTGCCATCGCTTATCCATCTCGTATGAAAGATGCACCGAGAGGAACAAAGGCTGAAAGAAGGGGAATCTTTTGCCGGGCTTCCTGGGGTGTGGATTACCATGTGGTGCTTCGCGACAGGTTGGACAAGCTTGCCGCGTTCATTGAAGAAAAAGTTCCGGGAGCGATTACAAAATCGATGGTCGATACTGGTGAACTCTCTGATCGTGCTGTTGCAGAAAGAGCCGGCATTGGCTTTAGCGGAAAAAATTGTGCCATTATCACACCCGAATTTGGTTCATATGTTTATTTGGGTGAAATGATTACCAACCTGTATTTCCCTCCCGACTCGCCCGTTGAAGACAGTTGTGGAGATTGCCGGAAATGTCTGGATGCCTGTCCGACCGGTGCGCTTGTACAAGGTGGTCAATTAAATGCGCAGCGTTGTTTGTCGTTCATTTCACAAACCAAAGATTTCATGCGGGATGAATTTCGCCTTGAACTTGGCAATCGTCTATACGGCTGTGATACATGTCAGCAGGTTTGTCCAAGGAATAAACAAATTGATTTTCATATTCATGAGGAATTTGAACCGGTTGCAGAGGCAGCCAAGCCGAAGCTAAAACCGATTTTGTCGATTTCCAACCGGGAATTCAAAGAGAAATTTGGTCATATGTCCGGTTCTTGGCGCGGAAAGAAACCGATTCAACGTAATGCCATGATTGCGCTGGCACATTTTAAGGACCAAACAGCAGTGGATGAGCTCATTCGTGTCATGAATGAGGATCCGCGTCCAGTTATGCGCGGTACGGCAGCTTGGAGTTTAGGAAAAATTGGTACACCTGAAGCGTTTGCTGCAATTGAATCTGCAATGGAAGCAGAAAAAGATGACCAGGTTTTATATGAGATGGAAAAGGGTTTGCAATTCCGCGATAATGCCAGAGCAAATTAATCCGCAGTAACTGCCGTGAAAGGGGAGAGATCGAATGGCGGAAAACGTGTTGCATTATGACCAATTTGATACACCGGTCGGTAAGCTTTTGCTTGTCAGCGATGGTGAAAACCTGCTGCGCATCGATTACATGACAGAAGACAAATTGGAAGAAATCGAAAAATGGGCACATAAATTTTGGGAGAACGTCCAATTGCAACCAACGTCGGATTCAGTTTTGGCTGTGGGCAAGCGAGAACTTACGGCGTATTTTAAAAAGGGCAAAAAAACGTTCGATATTCCGTTTTCATTCCAGGGGACAGATTTTCAAAAGCTGGTTTGGCAGGCGTTGTATGATGAAGTTGCCTACGGACAGACGAAGACCTATAAAGATCTTGCTATTGCTGTGGGTAAACCAAAGGCTGTGCGAGCAGTCGGCGGTGCAGTCAACAAAAATCCTTTGTCCATTATCGTGCCATGTCATCGTATTGTTGGCAGCAACGGCAAGCTTGTCGGATATAATGGCGGTCTTGATAGAAAAAAGTATTTGCTGGACCTCGAACTTGGCACGCTGTTTGTCTGAAATATTGCCATAAAGCCAAGCTATCCTTCCATATATTAAAATATGGAGGGGATAGCATGACAGATTTTCACACGTATTGGAATGACTTTTTTCAAAATGATTCGGATGAACAGCTATGGTGGAATCGCAAAGTGAAATTATGCCAAAAGCGGGAAGTCGAAATGGTGCATATTAAAGGATCCGGTCATGTTTTTCAAAATTTGCGTACCGAAACCGGCACATATAATCGGTATTTGCTGCATTTGTCCATTCTCATGAAGCAAGGATCGCATTTTTACATGGAAGAACAGGTTATGCCGTTTGTCCGCTATCAAAAAGATGGGAAAGAGATTCATCAACTGTTGGATGAACCTGCTGGGGACCAATCTGCACCCCCGCTGGAATTATTGGAAGAGGAGCAGGTTGGGCCACAGCGTTTTGTCTATGATCGTATGGCTGCGGTCCAGTATGCAGAAACATGGTGGAACAGTTACAACCCGGCTTATCGCCAATTTGATGTTGATTGTACCAATTTTGTATCGCAATGTCTGCATGCCGGTGGTGCACCGATGTGGGGAGCTCCGAATCGCAATAAAGGCTGGTGGTATCAAAACAATAATTGGAGCTATAGCTGGGCGGTTGCGAATAGCCTTCGTTGGTATTTAAGCGGTTCGAAGCAAGGATTGAAAGGGCTGGAGGTACAATCACCACAAGAACTGGTACCCGGTGATGTGATTTGTTATGATTTTGAAGGGGATGGACGCTACAATCATAATACGATTGTGGTGGCTAAAGACGCCTACGGTATGCCGCTGGTAAATGCGCATACGAATAATAGCCGGCACCGTTACTGGTCGTATGAAGATTCGGCTGCATGGACACCGGAAATTAATTATAAATTTTTTCGAATTGGAGAAACGTAAGAAACACAGGGAGATTAGCATATGAGTTTACACGTTGTATTATTTGAACCAGAAATACCAGCCAATACAGGCAATATTTCCAGAACTTGTTTGGGAACAGGGACAACTTTGCATTTGGTGCACCCACTTGGATTTTCAACGGATGACCGTATGTTGCGCCGTGCAGGATTGGATTACTGGAAACACGTCGATATAAAAGAACATCAATCTATTCAAGAAGTATACGACCAATTTCCGGATGGTGCATTTTATTACATTGAAAATTTTGGTACGAAACATTATACCGATTTTGATTTCAGCGATACAAGCAAGGATATTTTGTTCGTGTTTGGCAAGGAAACAACTGGCATTCCGAAAGAATTGCTGGTGGGAAAAGAGGATCGCTGTTTGCGCATTCATATGAATGATCAAATCCGTTCGCTTAATCTTTCCAATACAGCAGCAATTATTATTTATGAGGCGCTACGACAGCAAGGTTTTCCGGGATTGTCTTGAGAAAGGTTAATTTTTGCTGCACGCTTTTTTCAATTTCATTCGAAAGAGATCAATAAAAAACGTCCGGGCTTAAAGCCCAGACGTTTTTTATATATTACTGATTATTTTTAGGTACTCCCGGTTTTGCTTCATAACCTGACGTAAAAATAGAAACGAGAAATGTGATAATCACACCAACGATAAGTGCAAGTTTCATAACGACGGCCTCCTTATTCTGCTATGTAAATAATCTTTGTTTATCCTTCCCCTATTATAGCCAAAAATACTTGAAATGTGAACTGTCGGCATGAAATTTACCATGTTTTACAATTTTCATCAATTTGCTTAAAGTTCGGCAAACCGCTAAAAAATAAAAGTTTGGAAATACGTTACCCATTTGTTGTAACAGGTCAGAAAATAGGGTATATTAGTCTGTGGAGATGGCCTTGGGTTTCAAGATGAAACTTGGGTTTATTCATATGCAATCATGCAAGTTATTTACTAATGGGGGTATAAACCGTGGCACAGAATGAAGAATCTTCAAAGAGATTCTGGGCAGAATTTTATGGCCCGAACAAAGGGTATGTGGAAGAACAGTATGAACTGTTTTTAGAAGACCCTTCTTCCGTAGATCCATCGATTAAAGCGTATTTTGATACATACGGGGAACCTGTTTGGGACACAGATGGAGAACAACCTGAACAAATCAATCAACAGACATCAGCCGTAAGCGATGTCAAAAAGCTAACCTCAGCGATAAAACTTGTTGAGGCTATTCGTCGTTACGGACACTTGGAAGCGGATATTTATCCCGTTGGTTCGGATAAGGACAGGTATTCCAAGTTGGTCGATCCCCAAACATATGGGCTGACAGAAGAAGATTTAAAAAATATTCCTGCTTCTTGGATCTGGGATCATGCAGCTGATGCAAATGTCAAAAATGGATTGGATGCTGTATCCGAGCTGAAGAAATATTATACCGGAACCATTGCATTTGAATATGATCACGTAAATAATGACCAAGAAAGGCAATGGCTGCGTAATTTAATAGAATTGGGCAATGCACGTCTGTCACTTTCCGATGAGGAAAAAAAGCAATTGCTTCAACGTCTTGTGGAAGTGGAAGGCTTTGAGGAATTTTTGCAAAAAACATTTGTCGGGCAAAAGCGCTTTTCCATTGAAGGATTGGAAGCGATGGTGCCGATGTTGGATTATATCGTAACGGATGCAATCAAGGATAATGCGGAGCATGTAATGATGGGCATGGCGCACAGAGGACGGCTGAGCGTTTTGGCACACGTGCTTGGCAAGCCATTAGATAAAATATTTTCGGAATTTCATTCATCTCCGGATAAGGATTTGATTCCTTCTGAAGGATCGATGGGTATCAATTACGGTTGGACAGGTGACGTGAAATATCACTTTGGCGCTGTGAAAGATGTAAAAAATGAAGGTAAAATCAAGACCCGGATTACACTAGCAAACAACCCGTCTCATCTGGAATTTGTAAACCCTGTTATCGAAGGATTTGCCAGAGCGGCACAGGATGATCGGGCGCATACAGGTTATCCGACGCAAGATTTTAATAAAGCGATTCCAGTGCAAATTCATGGTGACGCGGCATTTATTGGGGAAGGAATTGTTGCTGAAACGTTGAATTTGAGCGGACTGCCAGCATATACAACAGGTGGTACACTTCATATTATTGCAAATAACTTGCTCGGTTATACGACCGATCAAAGGGATGGGCGCTCAACCAGATATGCAAGTGATTTGGCAAAAGGCTATGAAATACCAATCATTCATGTCAATGCAGATGACCCGATTTCATGTGTGTCTGCGGTTAAAATCGCTTATGACTACCGCAAGAAATTCCATAAAGACATTTTGATCGACCTGGTCGGCTACCGCCGCTATGGGCACAATGAAATGGATGAGCCAAGGGCTACACAGCCTACACTGTACAGTGATATTGACAAACATCCAACACCTGCCAAGGTTTACGCAAATGTGCTGGAGGAAAAAGGTACAATAGATGGCAGTCTTTATGATGAATTGTTAAAAAACAGACAAGAAGAATTGCGAAATATTTATAATGGGATGAAAGAGGATGTCGGTAAGGTAGAACCAAAAGTCATGCCGGATGTACTGAAAAACGATTTGGATGCCTTTGAAACGGCTGTCCCATTAGAAAAGCTCAAAGCAATCAATTCCCAACTTTTGAATCGTCCGGAAGGCTTTAATGGTTTCAAAAAAGTGGAAAGAATTCTGAAGCGCCGCGAAAATATGCTGGAAGAAGGCAATAAGGTAGATTGGGGCGCCGGGGAAGCACTAGCATATGCTTCTATTTTGCAAGACGGTATTCCTATCCGATTGACCGGACAAGACACGCAAAGAGGTACGTTTGCGCACCGCCATATGGTTTTGCATGATACGAATACAAATGACAATTACTGCCCACTACATGGCTTGGATGATACCAATGTAACGTTCGATATCCGTAACAGCCCGCTTTCAGAGGCCGGGGTGCTTGGCTATGAATATGGCTATAGCATCCAGTCACCAAAAACGCTTGTACTGTGGGAAGCGCAATTTGGTGATTTTGCGAATGCTGCGCAAGTTATTTTTGACCAATTTATTGCTGCCGCCCGTGCAAAATGGGGAGATAAATCCAATATGGTCGTGCTTTTGCCACATGGCTATGAGGGCCAAGGACCGGAGCACTCCAGCGCACGTTTGGAACGTTACTTGCAGCTTGCTGGAGAAAACAACTGGATTGTCGCCAATGTTACTTCGTCAGCACAATTCTTCCATTTAATTCGCCGCCAAGCAGCAATGCGTGGCAAGGAAGAAGCGCGACCGCTCATACTGATGACGCCGAAGAGTTTGTTGCGTAACCAGCGTGTTGCAGCGCCAGCAAATGAATTTTCTGAAGGCAAGTTCATGCCGCTGCGCAATCAGCCAGGCTTGAAGGTCAGCAAGAAAAATGCGAAGCGACTTCTTATCGGTAGTGGCAAAGTAATGGTAGACATTGAAGAAGCACTTGAAAAGGCAGAGGGTAATTTTGACTGGCTGCGTATATTACGCCTGGAACAAATTTATCCATTCCCAGAAAAAGAGCTACTGAAGGAAATCAAGGGAATGCCAAACTTGAAAGAAATTGTTTGGGTACAAGAGGAACCAAAAAATATGGGTGCATGGAACTTTGTTGATGACTATTTGAGAAAATATCTGCAAGATGAACAAATTCTGCGCTATGTGGGACGTCCGGATCGTTCATCACCTGCAGTCGGTGAACCAAATGTTCACAAGATGGAACAAAATCAGCTCATTCAAGCAGCAATTAACCCGATCATAGGAGGAGATTCCCAGTGAAAGAGATCAAAATTCCAGAACTAGCAGAATCCATTACGGAAGGAACAATCGCTGAATGGCTTGTCAAAAAAGGCGACAAAATTGAAAAAGGCGACGCTGTCGTTGAATTGGAAACAGATAAAGTAAACGTTGAAGTGAACTCCGATTATGCAGGTGTGCTTGTAGAAATCGTTCACGAAGAAGGCGACGATGTTGAAGTTGGAGATGTTATTGCCAAAGTGGATGAGAGCGGAGAGGTTGGAGGAGATGCGTCTTCTGACGAACAGCCAAAAGAAGAAGCCCCTTCTGTAGATAAAAAAGAAGAAAAACAGACTGAAGCACCAAAAGAGGAATCTAAATCCGAACCGCAAAAAGAGGAAAAACAAGATACTGCAAGCAAGCAGGATATCATTGCTTCTCCAGCTGCACGCAAACGGGCCCGCGAATTGAATATTGACCTAAGCCAAGTAAATGCGCGTGATCCGCTTGGCAGAATTCGCCCGGAAGATGTGGAAGCTGCTGCAAGTGCCAAAAATGAAAAACCGGCAAAACCGGCGAAAACAGAGGAAGTAAAATCGGAAAAAACAACATTTGATAAACCAGTTGAGCGCGTAAAAATGTCACGCCGCCGCATGACGATCGCGAAAAACCTGGTAAACGTACAACATACAGCAGCAATGCTGACAACGTTTAATGAAGTGGACATGACAAATATCATGAAATTGCGTTCCGAGCGCAAAGAAAAATTCATTGAAAAACATGGCATTAAACTCGGCTTCATGTCTTTCTTTACGAAAGCTGTTGTCGGGGCATTGAAAGAATTCCCGCTTTTGAATGCAGAAATTCAAGACAATGAACTCGTTATCAAGAAATTCTATGATATTGGAATTGCTGTTTCGACGGATGAAGGACTTGTAGTTCCTGTCGTACGTGATGCAGATCGTCTGGATTTTGCCGGCATAGAAAAAGAAATTAAAGATCTGAGTACGAAAGCGCGTGATAAAAAGCTCAGTATGAAGGATTTGCAAGGTGGAACATTCACAATCACTAATGGTGGTACATTCGGTTCCATGATGTCTACACCTATTTTGAACGCACCACAAGTTGGTATTCTAGGAATGCATAATATTATCAATCGTCCTATCGCAATGCCGGATGGTTCTATCGAAGTTCGTCCAATGATGTATTTGGCCGTATCATATGACCACCGTATTGTAGATGGCGCTGAAGCCGTGCAGTTCCTTGTACGTATCAAACAAATGCTGGAAGATCCATACGATTTATTGTTGGAAGGCTGATCGGAGTCTTAGAAATCTGACCACGATCGTATTGCAGCTGAAGGCATATACGATAATACTAGAAAAGCTCCCTATGGCAATCTTGTTTGCTGTAGTGGGCTTTTTTATCTTTGTTATGGGTGTTGGATTTGTTGGTGTGATTACGATTGGAGGATGAATGAAGAGAATTGGAAGATTTCGCGCGGGTTTTGAGCGTGTGTTGTGGCTGTAAAGGGGATGGAGCGGCTTATTTAGATTCGGTGTGACATTGCCGCTGGTTCGAGCGATATTCGGGCTTGCAGAGCAGCTTTACTGGAATTCGAGCGATTTTCCGGTATGTGGTGGAGCGACTTTTATCGATTTGGAGCGGGTTGGTCCCATCTTGAGCGGATTACAAGGTTATCGAGACGAAATTATCAACCTTTGCAAGCAAAATGACCACAAGACTCAGTACCTGCCACCAATTAACCCCGATCCCCATGCGTAAGGTTATCATTTTTGGAAACAATACTAGCAAATGGAATCAATAAAAACATGAACAAAAAAGGAATAAATATGGAAATTCGGCTTGTAAAATCACATAAAATCGAATAATATATGTAATGTTGACTTTATTATTCGGAAAGCAAGGTGTTTACCATGCAGAAATTATTCAAATTAAAAGAGAACAATACAAACGTGCGGACAGAAGTGCTCGCCGGTGTGACGACATTTTTAACGATGGTTTATATTGTTGTCGTTAACCCGGCAATTTTATCCTCGGTTGGTGTACCATTTGACCAGGTATTCATGGCAACGGTAATATCTGCCGTTATCGGTACGGTATTAATGGCTCTAGCTGCAAACTATCCAATCGCAATCGCACCGGGCATGGGAATGAACGCCTATTTCGCGACGGTGGTTGCTGCCCATGACGTATCCTATCAAATTGTATTTGGTGCTGTGTTTCTGGCTGGTATAATTTTTATCTTATTAAGCTTTACGGCGTTGCGTGAGACATTGATCCAGGCGATTCCGGCATCACTGAAGTTCGGGATTACATCAGGAATTGGTTTGTTCATTGCTTTTTTGGGGCTGCGTCAATCAGGAATTGTTGTTGCTAATGAGACGAATATGGTAGGTTTCGGTGATTTGCATCAGCCTGTTACTTTACTTACTCTAGCAGGGCTATTCATCTCACTGATTTTTATGGCATGGAACGTCAAAGGCGCCTTGTTTATTGGGATGGTTGCTACAGGTATTATCGGCTACTTTACTGGACAGCTGGAATTTACGAAAGCTGTTTCGCTGCCACCAAGTCCTGTATTTTTCGATCTTGATATAGGCGGTGTGTTTGCCAACAGTCTTTATACAGTTGTATTTGCATTTTTACTTGTTGCGATTTTTGATACAACTGGAACGTTAATTGGTGTGGCAGAGAAGGCAGGCTTTATGAAAAATGGCAAGCTGCCTCGGGCAAAAGCTGCATTATTATCGGATGCTACTGCTACGACAATCGGTTCGATGTTCGGAACAACTCCGACTACGGCATATGTTGAATCGACTTCAGGTGTTGCTGCCGGTGGTCGGACAGGCTTGACTTCACTCGTTGTTGCCGGTTTATTTTTTGTGTCGATTTTCTTCACACCGATTATTGGTGCAATTTCCGATTTGCCGGCTATCACCTCCCCGGTACTCATCATTGTCGGCAGTTTAATGATGGAAGGACTTGCAAGAATTAACTGGAAAGCATTCGATGAGGCTTTTCCAGCATTTGCGATTATCCTTACAATGCCACTGACGTCGAGCATTTCAACAGGTATTTCTATTGGCTTCATTACGTATCCATTGCTGAAGCTTGTTACCGGAAAAGGAAAGGAAGTTCATTGGATCATCTATGTGTTTGGTGTTATTTTCTTGTTGCAAATGATTTTCTTCCCAGCACATTAATTAAGCCCATTGGAGCACATGCCCTTATTATCATGCTCTGCAGTACTTGCCCTTGGTTAATTAATTGCGCCGATTGTATCCGTACCTCTTATTATGTTAGAAATACGTAACCAAGGGACAATTAACACTTTTTTCCATAGCCTCTCCTTCAGGGGAGAAACGATAGAAATAATCCGCCATTCATATCTGGGCGGATTATTTTTTTGGTAAAACACGATAACAAATGGGGAAGCTAAAAAAAGACTGAAAGCGTTTTTGTGTTGCATGACGTCTGACGACCTGTTACCATGGAATACAGCAGTCGTTTTCCAAAAAAGGAGCCAATTGTTATAGATTAGAAAAATAGCAAATGGGCTATGACATGTATTTGGAGGAGGTTATCCATGGATATTATATTAGGCCTGGTGGCGATTTTGGTTATTTTGGCCATATCGTATTTGCTTTCAAACGATCGAAAGCATATTAATCTTAGAGGAATCATTGTGATGCTGGCTGCACAAGTGCTTGTAACGTGGTTTATGTTCACTACAAAAATTGGACAAGCCATCATTAACGGTATTTCAGCAGCATTCAATAAATTGATTGAATTTGGAACAGACGGCATCAATTTTGTTGTCGGTGGCTTCGTAACCGATAAGGGCGGCGTATTTTTCTTTAACGTTCTTTTGTTGAT
The DNA here is from genome assembly GCF_030732005.1 of Tigheibacillus jepli. Classification (GTDB taxonomy): domain Bacteria; phylum Bacillota; class Bacilli; order Bacillales; family Amphibacillaceae; genus Tigheibacillus; species Tigheibacillus jepli. Next base: position 19,186 of record NZ_JAROCA010000018.1, read on the forward strand.
TATCTTTTTTGCAACATTGCTTTCCGTATTAACATACTTGAAAATACTGCCTCTGATTATTAAATATATCGGAGCATTTATCTCAAAAATTACCGGCATGCCAAAAGTCGAATCATTTAACGCGGTCAACAGTATCTTTTTTGGTCAATCGGAAGCATTGCTGGCAATCAAATCCCAGTTTCATCATTTATCAGATAATCGTTTGTATATTGTCAGTGCGTCAGCTATGGGATCTGTTTCCGCTTCTATCGTGGGATCCTATTTGCAAATTCTGCCGCCAAAATATGTATTGCTGGCATTGCCGTTAAACATGTTCAGTGCACTTATTGTAGCATCCATCATTGCACCTGTGCAGGTTTCAAAAGAGGATGACGTGGTGGATATTCATGACGTTTCTACGGATAAAAGTATTTTTGAAGCAATGGGTAACGGCGCGCTTGACGGAGGAAAAATTGCATTAATCGTAGCTGCCATGCTAATTGCATTTATTGCTTCCCTTGATTTGGTCAATTGGCTGATCCAATTTGTATTTGCAGGTGTCACGTTGCAGGAAATTCTCGGATACATCATTTCGCCGCTCGGGATCCTAATTGGCATTCCGGTTGATGAAGTGATTCGGGCCGGCGGAATCATGGGGACGAAAATTGTCACAAACGAATTTGTTGCCATGCTTGATTTCCAAAAAATGCTGGAGGATATGAGCGAAAAAACAATCGGTATCGTTTCTGTCTTCTTAACCAGCTTTGCCAATTTTTCATCTATCGGGATTATTGCTGGAACGGTGCAAGGTATTGATCGAAATAAAGCCGGGCAAGTATCCGGTTTCGGTATGAAATTGCTGGTTGGTGCAACACTAGCTTCATTCTTATCGGCAACTATTGTCGGTTTATTCCTATAAAAAAACAAGGGCGGTTCGGGCTTTTGAAGCTGCGGACTGTCTTTTCGTTTTTGAATAAATTAAGTTTGCATCATTATTGGGCTGTTTCGTGATGCCTTTGCATGAGCAGACTGAACGCTATAACAAGCAATCATCTAACCAAAACTACATCCCTTTTACAAGCCATAAGGAGCTAAGTACATCTACAATAGACCATCCTTTTCGTGCAAATAAATAACAGTGCGCCAAGTTCGCCCGGCAGCAGGGAAATAGCGGTGCATCTCATAACCGCGTAGCATCCCCTTGTTAAACCGTAGGCGGTGCGGTCATTTATGAAGCGGTGCATCTCATAGCCGAGTAGTGTCCCCCACCGATTCGGTGAACTAAGTGCATCGGTATAAATGAAAGACAAAATAACGATAGCTTTTATTTGACGCTCCCGGATCTCCCATGGAAATGTCTTTCCTTTTTTTGTTTTTTTTAATACGATAGTAGAAGGGAATTTCAAGATGATTTGATGTTCCAGTGAGAAAGCAATAAAACAAATCCCAGATATACTGCGCATGATCGAAATATGTGAAAGAGAGGAAATACATAGATGCGAAAAAAACGGATTTTATTTACCGGCGGGGGGACAGCTGGACATGTCATTGTCAATTTGGCACTGATTCCGGTTTTTCAAAAAGAAGGCTGGGAAATTGATTATATTGGTTCGATTAATGGTATAGAGCGTAAATTGATCGCAGATTTGGATGGTGTTCAGTATTACCCGGTCTCAACCGGTAAACTGCGCCGCTATATGTCAAAAGAAAATTTGAAAGACCCATTTAAGGTAATGAAAGGTACGATGCAAGCCTGGCGAATTATTGGAAAACGAAAGCCTTCAGTTATTTTTTCAAAAGGCGGGTTCGTTTCCGTACCGGTATTGCTCGCCTCCAAACTGCGTGGCGTACCGGCTATCATACACGAATCGGACTATACACCCGGCCTTGCCAATAAACTGGCCATCCCTTTTGCCAAAAAAGTGCTGGCAACCTTTCCGGAAACTATGCAGTATTTGCCGGAGAAAAAATCGGAGTACGTTGGAGCGGTTATCCGTGAAGAGTTATTTGAGGGAAGTAAGGAAAAGGGCTTGCAATTATGCGGCTTTACAGGAAGAAAACCCGTATTGTTAATTATGGGAGGTAGCGGCGGCGCACAAAAAATCAATGATGCGGTAAGAGAAAGCCTGGATGATCTTTTACCTGTTTTTAACATTATTCATATTTGCGGTGCCGGAAAAATGGATACTTCGATCAATAAAGGTGGCTATAAGCAGTTTGAATATATTAATGAGGAATTAAACGATGTATTTGCCGCCACGGACCTTGTCATTTCCCGTGCCGGTGCCAACGCTATTTTCGAATTCGCGGCATTGCGCATTCCGATGCTGCTCATCCCGCTATCAAAAGGAGCAAGCAGGGGAGACCAAATTATCAACGCCAAATCGTTTGTTGAGAAAGGTTATGCACATGTGCTGGAGGAAGAAAATTTAAACAAAGGAACTTTAGTGAAAGAAGTGTTGCAGCTGAAAGTAGATGCAGCAAAAATCAAAGAAAACCAGCAATCCTACGAAAGCGGCAAATCACGTGATAAGGTTGTTCGGATTATTAAGGAATTGGCGAAAAAGTAGGATTGGGTTGGAAGAATCAAGGAAGATTTGTGGCATAGATGAAGTCTTGTAATTGCACCTGAAATTTAGTGTATAGCCTAATTTTGGGTGTATTTTTTATTCCGTTTTGTTGTTCGAAATTTCTTACTATTTTTATCGAAATTTGCTAGATTAACAGTAAATAGAAAAGAAAGGAGAAAAATATGTTATTAAAAAAACGTTTAAAGCCCCCTATTCTTTTGGAACCCGAAGCATCAATTCTGCGATTACACCCAGGATTTCAAAGACTGTCCGAACTGGAAAAAGCATTAGCCAGGGAATGGAAAGGATACATCGGTGAGAAAAAAGTTGATTACTTCTTGGAGCAATTAGCCGATCAATTCACCATTCTGCAAGATGTGTATTTGAAAACCTCCGCTTAGCACATCCAAATCGACAACCTTATCATCACTCCACATGCAATCTACATTATTGAAGTAAAAAATTTCAATGGCACGATCACATTTGATACCGTTCTGAACCAATTCATCCGCGATGACGGCCGAAAAGAGGGTGGTTTCCATCATCCAATTACGCAAGTTGAACTACAGGCATCCAGACTGGAGCGGTGGCTGGAAGAAAACAACTTCCCGATTGTCCCGATTATTTTTTGTGGCTATAGCTGAACCCAACACAATTATTAAAGTAAATGGTGACAAAAATTACATCGCATCAATCGTAGCCCATGCCAGCAACGTACCCGGAAAAATTCTTGAAACTGAAAAGGTATTGCAGGGAAAACGGGCAGTGAACGTGCAACACCAAAAAATTGGCAAATTGATTTTGGATGAATGTTGTGAGAGAAACTCCGATGTGAGAAAAAAATACAATATACGTACCACTGATATTTTGCCTGGTGTACGGTGTATATCGTGCGGGAAACTTTGGATGAAATGGAATTATGGAAAATGGCATTGTGATCATTGCGGGGAAAGTTCCAAACACGCACATATGACGACCCTAAATGATTATTTTTGCTGGTATCGCCAAACATTAGTAATATGGATGCACAGATGTTTTTGAAGATTGATAGTAGGCATATTGTGAAAAGGTTGCTCCAGTCAAGCAACCTGGTTTACCAGAAAAATAAATGGAGTCGACCTGAAAGTGGAAGAAGCGGCACCAGCAGCAGGAAGAACCGCTCAAAACAAGTGTAATCTACTCAGATGATGACAAGCCCGCTCGAAAAATCTTGAAAGTCGCTCGAAATGAGAAAAACTCGCTCCGGGAGATCAAAAGTCGCTCGAAAAGGGATAGACCCGCTCCAGACGGACGAAAGTCGCTCGAAATCAAGATAAGCCGCTCCACAAGCCGGAAAGTCGCTCGAGACAAGGCAAAGTCGCTCATAAATGAGTCAAAGTCGCTCCAAAAGTGTCAAAAGTCGCTCGAAAAATCTTGAAAGTCGCTCGAAAAGGAACAAACTCACTACAAAAGGACCAATAGAAGCTTAACAGGCAAGAAATTCCCTTCAAACAAACAAGACAGCACGATTAAAATTAAGTCAAATCCGCTCCAAATCAAGATAATTGGCTCAACGTGGACATTAATTTCGTCGCTCGAAAAATATACAAAGAAATTGCTTATCTACACGGCTCAACACGAGTAAAAAATCACCCCTCCCAACATCCAAAAACATTTTCATCAAAAGCATTACAAAACCCGCCACCCAACACTGGGTAGCGGGTCCAAAACATCTACCAAAACTTAATTCTCTTCAGACTTTTTCTTCCTACCAAACGGCCACCAGTTGGCTTCACCAAACATACGAACCATTAGCGGAAGGAAGAGCGGTAATATGACAATTGCATACAGGAATAACCCGGTGAGTACGACGGTTGCAATTTGTAAAATGGACAGCACGCCTGATGGAAGCATCGCTGCAAATGTACCACCGAGAATAAATGCTGCAGAAATAATCACTGTTCCCATATTACGCATGGCAGACAGCAGCACTTCTTTCAGTGTGCCTTCTCCCGTGTGTTCATTAAAGCGGCCCATCAAAAAGATGCTGTAGTCGATACCCAGTGCGATAAGCATGACAAAGGCGAAAAATGGAACAGCCCATGTCAGACCGTCTTGGCCTGCGAGGTTTACAAATATGAACTCGCCAACTGCCATAGATGTAAAATAGGTTAGCAGCAGTGAACCAATCAAATAAATTGGCATAACGAGTGAACGCAGCAAAATGACCAAAATGATGAAGATGCCGATCAGCATCAATATTGCTGTGCGCGTGTAATCTTCGTCAGATACATTTTGCAGGTCGTTGTTCGTGCTGCTGATGCCTGCCAGTTTTGGATGACTATCTGCGAAAATCGTATGGTTTTTGGCATCGTTTGTTTTATCTCTGATTTTTTCTACAAGTTGCATTGCTTCAGTAGAATATGGGTTAACATCCAATACCACATCAAATTTGGTGATTTTCTTGTTATCTGAAAGATATGGCTTTGCTCCGGCAAGGAAATCATCATTGTTCATCGCTTCGTCTGGAATGACGACAACCGGCTGATCGGAGCTGGCATCCATATCTTGTAAATAACCTTTCACATCTGTCAGACCTTTGCCGATTTTTTTCAAGCCCTTGGAGCTCGAATCAAGTCCGTCTGACAATTGTCCAAGCTGGTCCTGCATGTCGGAAAAGGCTTTTTTTAATTCCTTTTGGCCACCATAAATTTGACCCAAGCCGTTCTTTAAATCAGGCATTTTCTCAACAACCTGTCCCTGGCCATTTCCTGCCTTGTTAAGACCGGATTGCAGGCTGCTTATGCCATCTATCATTTTCTCAATCCCATTGGAAATTTTCTCTTGACCGGCAATATTTTGGGAAAAGTTGTTATTCAATTGATTCAGTGGCGCCACAACTTGGTTTTGGATCATATCTTTGGATTTGCCAAGCTTGCCAAGTTGGGCCTGTATATTTTTCGCTTGCTCCTGAATTTGTTTTATACCTTTAATAGCCGCATCAATCTGTCCTAGAGATGTTTGATAAGATGTCTGGAATTGTTGATCTTTTGCCAAAGCAGGGTTTTCATTGATTGCTTTTTCCTGCATGTTTGTTACGTTTTTCTTGGCGCCCTGCAAGGCATTAATTAATTCATCCAATTGACTCAGATCGTCAAGCTGATCTATATTGATGCCATCTCCTAGACCGGTAAAATCTTTCATTTCGGTGGCAAATTGTTTGTAGCCTGCAAGGATTTTTTTGTTGTTGGCAATTGTTTGGTCAAGATTGCTCTTGACGTTTTGCAGATTCTTTTTGATTTCGCCCACACCCTGTGCGCCGGAAAAAATCCCTTTTTGAATTTCAGCCAATGCATTGCTCGTTGTATCTACACCATTTTGGGCATCTTTTGTTCCTTGCATCAGTTCGTCGACACCATTTTTGGCATCGTTTAACTGTGGATTGGCTTTTTGCAATTCAGACGATGCGTCCTGTAGTCCTGACTGAATCTTTTTCAATCCCGTATTGCTTTGTCCAATTCCTTTTGCAAGGGCATCGGTCTGATTGTCAACCAAAAAGTCGTCAATGACCTTTCCGATAGGGCGGGTCGCACTGCGAACTTCCTTGACACCTTTCATATTGGCAATTTGATTGGAAATATTTTCGATATCCTGAAAATCTTTCGTTTCGTCAATTGGATCTTTTGTTTGCATTACAACTGTGGTCGGCATCGTTTGGCCTGGTCCAAAACTATCGGCAATAATGTTGAATCCTTTCACAGAGCTATAATTGTCACCAAGTTCATCCAATGAATTATATGATTTTGTCCCATCATAACTGAGCAAAAGCGGCACGGTTACGATAAGGATGATAATCAATGACCAAATTGGACGGGTCCAGGCAAAATTCCCCATCTTACCCCACATGCGGCTTTGGTTGTGTGCAATATTTTTATCAAACGGCCAAAACAGTTTTTTTCCTAAAACAACAAGGAAAAATGGCACAAGTGTAATGATCGCAATAAGGACAGCCGCAACACCTACCGCAACTGCAACAGCTGATTGATAAAGCGAAAATTTGGACAGACCGATTGTTGAAAATCCTATCAGCACTGCCAAACCAGCAAAAAGAATCGTTTTGCCACTTGATCTATACGTGGCAATGACTGCATCCTTCGTGGAATCTTGGTGCGCTATTTCTTCTTTGAATCTGCTGATGATCAGAATACAATAATCGGTCCCGATGCCAAACATAACCGCCACCATGAATATTTGTGTGAATGTTGATAACGGAAAATCGACCGTATCAGCCAGAATGGAAACGACGCCTTGTGCTGCCAAATAACTAAGACCAACAGTCAACAACGGAATGAGCGGTGCAATGAACGACTTAAATACAACAAAAAGGATAATTAAAATCAGACCAACTGTAATCAGTTCGGTTTTTTTCAGTCCTTCCTGCGAGTTTTCTACAATATCCTGACTGATAAATGTTTCACCGGTCAAATAATGATCCACTTGAATTGGCTCGATCGTTTCCATTATTTTTTTACGCGCTTCTTCGGCATCCTGACTGTGAAGAGAGACCGAAAAAGGCACCATGATAGTTTTTTTGTCCTTTGCAACGGTTTGCTCTGCAACGGCAGCATCATCACGGAAATCCAGTATATCGGACACACCGAGCCTTTTGTTATTTTCTTTCAATAGATCAATAGCCTGTTTGATGGATTCTTTTTCCGCTTTGTCAAGACCGCTATCTTTATGAAACACCAATACGGCACTTGCTGAATCGCTGTCTTTGTTCGCATCCATTTTATCCAGTAGCTGACTAGCCTGCATGGAAGGGGAATCTTTCGGGGCACTGATCTGCCCTTTTTCAGCTACAAGTTGTTGTAAATTTGGTGCGAATAAAAATAAACAAATCGCCCCAATTATCCAGACAGCGGCTATCGCCCAGCGAAAACGTACAATATGTTTCATCCCTGTACTCCTTTCCCATTTACGTCCATTAATTCTGCCAATTCTTCCAATAAACGCAGAAAGTACCGGATATCTTCATCAGAAAAATGGCCAAGAACCGGTCCAAGTGCGTTCAGTATGACTTGCTCCGTTTGTTTAACGATCTCCAAGCCTGATGGAGTTACGTGCAAATAAACCGTTCTTCGGTCTTTTGTATCGCGATTTCTTTCAATAAATCCCTTTTCGAATAAACGGGTAATTTGTGCGGTAACAGCACTCTTGCCAATTCCGAATGTGGTTGCAATTTCTGTACTCGTACATTTTTCATGAGCCGCAATGTATTGCAGTGTTGGAAATTGATCTGCTGTAATATCCGGGCTGGCATGTTCTTTCATAATATTATTTATCCCGCGATAGACGCTGTTCATCGCAATTTGGTAGCGGTGAACCACTTCCTCGAGTTCCATTATATCCACTCCGTATATAGTTTCAGTCATGAATAGTTTCACACATGAACTAATTAATTTTAACATGCTTGATGGTTTAATCCAACCGAAACCGTTCGAAAGGGTTTTATTAATAATTTAAAAACGGTTTATTTTTAGAAAACCAAGGGTATTGTTTGAAAAAGATATAGAAAAAACAAAAAATTCATGTGCTTTCCGGGTTGGCTGCGGATGAGGGCACCGAACAAAATGATGATGCAATGGCCAAATTTCCCAGGTTTTAAAAGAGGTGGCTTTCCTGCAATCCGGCATTTTGGACATACGACTCAGTTTCTTGCCTCTAATACCAAAGCCCTGGCAAATTCCATGTTTGTTCATAGGTTAGTTATTAGCAAACAGGAAAGGAGGCGAAAGAATGTCCGGATATGTTGGAGGCGGAGGAGGATATGGAGCAGGTTTTGCTCTAATCGTTGTATTGTTTATTTTGCTTATCATTGTAGGTGCCGCCTATGTTGGTGGTGGCTACTAGTTAGATCCGGTTCACCTGGAATCCCCCCTTTTTTCTTCTAAGAAGCTTACTACGATGGAGGTTATGACGAAAATGGAAGGGGCCGTTTTGATTTTGTCGAAATTATAACAAGTTGTGCGTCCATTCCATTTTCTGCAGTAGCATACCATTACAAAATGCCAATAAACAGGACCATTCATTCTTTGGAGCGGTCCTGTTTATTTTATCCCAAAATGCTTGCTTGTCCGGTACTGGCGCATATGGTTTTCGGCGGGAAGCGTAATCGCAGTCCCAAATGGTTTTCGGTGGAGCGAGTAATCGCAGCCCCAGGATATCATGCAAGTGTCCTTGCGCCTTTGCGCTTATGACATCTCGCCATGTCCAACAATCTTTACATCTGCATCAAACTTCACATTAATTTTAGGAAATTTGTCGCGCCACTCTTTTTCAGTCAGTTGATGGCCTTTCAAATTGGCACGGTATATATTGCCAAATCCAATAACATCGGAATTGACGGATTGTAAATGATGCAGCAATTTATCGTATTTCTTCTCCACTTCTTTTTCTACCTTTTTTTTCAATAGGCTTGCTGTTTGCGGGTTATTGAAATCGAGTTGTCTGGATGTTTCGATCAAATGTACTTCCATTTTGATCTTTGCATGAAAATCCAGTTTATCCATGTCCACAACGCGTATTCGTCCTTTCCCTTCAGCAATTTCAAAATTAATGCGCACGTTCTTGTTCTTATCGTCGCTATTTAACGGTGAACGCGTTACTTGTTTTAATGCTTTTGTTGGTACGGATACGTCAAAAAACTCTCCCTTGACCTTACTTTCAAGCATATTCAGCAAATACTTCTCACCCATAGACAATTTTCCGACGTACTTACCTTTTTGAAAAAGTGCAATATAGTCCATTTTAGGTATGCCTTCGTACAGGTGAAACATTGGTAGCATTGGATCTTGGCCAATGTCACTAAGTTTTACAAAATAGTTGTATAGCGGAACCTTTGGGAACACATCGTCATTGGAATTTCTGTCGATAACATCATGCAAATATCTTCCGGCACTCACAGTGATTGCACTGTATGAGGTCTGGAGAATTTTTCTGGCTGTCGTTTCACTAACCGCAAGATAGAGCGTATTGGGTACTACAGGATCTCTTCTTAACGTATCAATATAAGCCCCAAGATCTTGTTTGGCGGTATCCATACCAAAAAGTACGATCTGGACCTTTCCCGAGCCAAGATGGAAATTTGTCTCCAGATTTGCGTTTTGAAGCGTACCTCTAAGCGTATCCGCCTTGCCGGTAACCATTTTGGTATTATTTGCCGATTGCGCTTCAAATTGTTGAATGACTGCTGACAGTTCGACTTCGCCGTTATGTGTTCTATCAATCCCAGCCGCATATAAGATGCCCATTTTTTCCAGCTGGTTGGATGGAATACAGCCGCCAAGAACAAGGGTAATCAATAATGGAAATATGAACATTCTTTTCACAGGTATCACCATCCCTTTAACTTTTCGCAGCCCGTTGTTTTTTATATTTTTGTTTTCGAAAATATTTTTTAATATACACGCATGGCAGTAAAACAAATGGATAAACAAACACAAGCCATATGGCATAGTTTGCAAGTTTATCTGTCGCTGTAAGAATGAATGTATCTGTTTTTATTATAATGACCAAGAAAAATGTGATGATAGCAATACTGTATAAAGATATATATTTGGGAATTTGGAATAGGCGCTTGAGGCCGTGCATCATGCCCCATGTCAAAAAATTGCTTGTTGGAATGACGGTCAATAGCCACAAGACGATAACAATATAATCCAATCGTTCCATGAATGAATAAGCAATGGATTTATAATAGGATAGTACGCTCCATTCCATATGAGGCAAATCTTCCAAGCTGTAATACCCGATGGATATCATGGTAGCTAGTAAGAGTATCACTGTTGTATAGGAAATGCCCAGGTAAATTGGCAATTTCATTTTTTCTTTATTTCCTATAAAAGGATAGATGAAAAACAGGATTTCAAACCCAAGTAAGGTGAAGGTAGTGGCTTTGGCTCCTTTTAATATATCCATGGGAGTTGACTGGAACATCGGAAAATAATGATGCCAGTTTATCAACTTGATTGGTTCATACACAAGGAGCAAAAGTAATTGGCTTATCACGAAAAACAAGAATGAGATTCCTACAATGATACGTAACCCCCCTTTTCCTACAAAAGCATAAAGGACAAGCAGGATCATGGCCCCACCAATGGCATAAGAAGGGAGATCGGGGTAAAGGAATACGTGAATAACTTCAATGTAAGTAGCCAAAACGACCAGGTTGGAAATAAAAAAATAGACAATGAAGATCAAACCAAGCAACGTTCCGATCCATTTTCCGAAAATGTCAACTTGAATACCAAAAATATCCGCATTTTCGTACTGCTTTAAAATCAACAACATAATTGCTACAACAATAGCTATGGCTAGCCAAGCAATCAAGATGGATATCCATGAATCTTGGCGTGCGTGAATGAATATCCATCTTGGTGCTCCCATAATGCCGACACCCACTTGCATTGTGACCACAATAAAGAATAGATAGAAAGAACGAAATGATGATGTTGGCGACTTTTTGATATTGATATCCATGCTTTCACCTAATCTCGATTGTCATGCTTTGCTTTCGCCTCACGCTTGCTAAAGCGAAATAGAAATTTTGGACGGTAAGATTTGAACCGTCTGCTATAAAATTGTGGAGGTGTGCGGAAAAACACTTTATTGAAATCCTTGAAGCGCCACGGATATAGCGGAGCCAGATATGGTCTGCCTAGTGATGACATTTTTAGTAAATGTATTATCAAATAAACAATCCCTAAAGAGATGCCAAGGATGCCTAACATTCCTGCCAAAATAACGAGTGGAAAGCGGATTAAACGAAAGGATACACTCATTAAATAACTTGGAATCGTGAAGGATGCCAAGGCACTGATGGCTACCAAAATAATGAGGATATTACTTGTCAGTCCCGCTTGTACCGCTGCTTCACCTATCACAATACCGCCCACGATACCCATTGTTTGACCGACTTTTGTTGGCAGTCTTGCACCTGCTTCACGCAGTAATTCAATCATAAATTCAAGGATAAGTGTCTCCAGCAAGGGCGGAAACGGAACTTCTGCTCTGGAAGTACCCAGTGTTATCAGCAAATTTGTAGGAATAAGACCATATTGATACGTAACGGCTGCAACATACAAAGGTGTCAATAAAATGGACAATATCATGGAAATAAAACGGAGGATCCGCAATGCCGATCCGGCGTTCCAGCGCATAAACATGTCTTCTGTTGATTCAAAAAAGCTGAATAATGATACAGGTCCCATAAAACCGGTTGGGCTGTTTTCTACCAATACACCCACACGTCCTTTGGACAGTCCATATGAAAACCGATCGGGTAATTCGGTTGAGTCAAATTGCGGAAATATCGACCATTGTTTGTCCTCCACATATTGTTTTAAGACAACACTGTCCAAGACTTCGTCCACATCCAGGTCGAGTAAGCGTTGCCGCATGGTGTTGACATCTGCCTCATTGGCAATCGATTTCATGTACACAAGCCGTACTTCATGAGACACCGTTTTTCCAATTTGGTATTCTTCTGCAACTAAATCATTCGAGCGTATTCTCCAGCGAAGAATATTCATATTGGTGATGATGGATTCGGTAAAAGCAATCTTCGGTCCGAGGACAAGCGATTCCGTTTCCGCCTTTTCCAATGCCCGTTTTTCTTTGTTGAGCATGGAGTAAAAAAGAATTTCCGTTTCCCCTTCAATATAGATGCCGGCTGAACCGGAGATAATTAATTCCAATGCGTGCTCAAGCCTGTCGGTTTTTTCTTTCGTTCCAATTGGAATGTTATTTTCTATTTCTTCGTTCGACCATTTTTTCAGGTCCTCAAGTAATGGTTTTAACAAAGAGTCTCGCAACACATCTGTATGTATTTGATAGGAAATAAAAAAAACAGCCAGTTTTTTTCCGTGCTTTTTGTGGACTGTAAACGTCAAGTCGGAATTCTTATAGAATGATTGTTGTAACGTTTGTTTCAAATTGTCCAGGGTGGTCGGTAAAAATGGTTTTGTGCTTTTTCGGTTGCGCATTGACTCACCTACTCCATACTTAATCTCTTGTAGTATGTTTCATCGCGCTTATATTATGTATTTGGCTTGTTGGCAAGGAAAGACGGCTCATTAACCGCCTGCGAAAAAGCGAGTATATTCCATTTGCGGTGGTTGAAGTGAATATTTTTGTTCCCATTCTCTAAGAACTCGGGTTTTATTCAAAAGGTTTTGGAAAGTATTTTGAAACATTCCATTAGCGATAAATGTCCGCAAAAAAAAGCCATACTGCATTTTTTGCAATATGGCTTTTTCATGGTATGAGAAAGTTTAAAATTCATGCTGTATAAACGTCACTTTTGGGTGACAGCCACGTCTGGCTCCATCGCTCAGCAACTAGCAGAGCTTTTTGATGGGACGAGTAATCGCAGTCCCAGAGCTTTTTGATGGGGCGAGTAACCGCAACCCCAGGACGTCGCGCTTTTAGCCTGTAAGGGCGCTTGCGCCTTTGTTTACCGAGTTATTTTTATACCTAATCCTAATAGGCTCTTCTTATTCAGCTTTTGTAACAAGATCCAATTTACCTGTGCCTGGATCGATGACAAGACCATGTACTTTTACATATTCCGGCAAAAGTGGATGGTTGCGCACAATCGATACACTATGGGCAACGGATTCTTCTACATTGGTAAATCCTTGAAACTCATCGTGTAGATGGATACCGGCGTTTTCCAGGTTTTCAAGCGTTTGTTCAGAAATTCCCTTGTCGCGCATCCTTTTTGTAAAGACGTTCGTATCCATATGCGACATACCGCAGTCACGGTGCCCGATGACAAGTACCTCTTCCGCTTGTAATTCGTAAATGGCAACGAGGATGCCTTTCATCACACTATCGAATGGGTCACGTATGATTGCACCTGCATTTTTAAGCATTTTTACATCGCCGTTATGTAGATTCATTGCTTTTGGCAACAATTCCAGCAATCTTGTGTCCATACATGTGAGAATAACCATCTTCTTGTTCGGGATATTGCTTGTTTCATAAGGCTTGAATTCCTCATTTTCTACAAATTTCGCGTTGAAATTCAAAATTTCATCGATTTGCAAAAATAACACCTCCCATGATTTTGGACTCATTCATACTATAGCACAAGCTGTAAAATGGGAGAAGTAGGAACAATTGGCAATGAAGCGAGCTTTTTCGCATGAAGTACTGTTATTGTTTCTTAGCTGAAAAACAGGACAAACGGACTACTTTCAAATTATTCAAAATTTAATGTTGTCAAGAATGGTAAAATAATGTAAAATAGAAAAAAGGTATAAAGGGGTGGGGAAGTGGAGAAATTCGTGCGAAATTGCCGATTATGTGGAGAACCAATGGTAAGCAGTCCGTTTGGCATGTGCCCGACTTGCCGCCGGGAGAGCAAAAAGGTTAGAGAATGTGTATTGGATCACCCAAACTTGTCGTTGCAAACCGTCTCCGATATGACAAACGTTCCCTATCGCAAAGTAATGAAGATGATCTCGCTGGGTGTAAAAAAAGACCGGAGATCAAGGGTAAACTGATATGAATTTGCTATTCAATATATAAAGATAAAGACAGACAATCAATGGCTTCCCAGTGTAGAGGCCATTGTTTTTGTGTGCATGGCATAAGGTATGTTTGGTAGGTGAAGGTAAGGTCTTGGGTCGCAGTAGCTACTTTAAACATAAATAAAAGCGGTGGCCAACCAAAATTTAGTTAGCCACGTTTTTCTAAATAATTCTGGGTTGTTGTGCCAGCTCCATCTGCCAACTATCAATGCACCCATAAAATTCTTTGCTTGTTTGAACATAGAGAACCCCGCGGAGCCTATCCCATGTGTTTCATCACTTCAGCTACAAGTATTGCTGCCAGTCTTGTGGTTTTTTCCTGCTCATCATACGTTGGATTCACCTCTGAAATATCAAAGCTCGTTATATTCTTTTTGGAAGAAATATAGCGAAGCAGTGTGCGCACTGTTTTTGACTCCAGTCCAAATGGAGAAGGTGCACTGACTCCGGGTGCTTCTGTCGCAATGATAGAATCTGTACAAAGTGTCAGCAAAATCGCATCATGTTCTTGTGCGAAATTGTCGATTGCTTCAAACGTTTGTTGAAATTGGTTTTCTGTAATATTTTCTTCTAATATGTACTTGCAGCCATAAGCTTCAGCAGTATCAAATAGGGATCTTGTATTGCCGAACTCCTGAATGCCAAGGCATAAGTATCCTGCGTTTTTATCCTGGTCCAATATTTGCTTAAACATCGTTCCCGAGGAGGGTTCATCTTCATTGCGCATGTCAAAGTGTGCATCAATATTGATCATGCCCAATGACTTATCTGTTCCCAAAAAATCCCGCACACCCAAATAATGGCCATACAATGTCTCATGGCCACCGCCGAGTATGATTGGTGTATTGCCGCTGCGAAAGATGGATGTAATAGATTTTCCAAGTTCTGCCTGTGCCTCTTCAAGTTTCTTTCCTTCACATATGATATTACCGGCATCAATGGTTTCTTTTTCCCCAATATTATATGGTAGTTTTGCCAGCATTTGTTTGATTTCATTCGGGGCCTTGGATGCTCCTGTTCTTCCCTTGTTGCGTCTTACACCCTCATCAGACGCAAACCCAATCAAAATAAAGCTGTTTTTATCTTGGGGTAAATCATCCACAGATTTAAAATGAACCATTTGATGAAATCGGAAACTTTTTTCATCCGTGGCATCGTCAATTCTTCCGTTCCATAATTTAGGGTCTGCATGTTTATACATTTTTCGCCACTCCCTTTATTTGCCATTTCAAATGAACTTATCTTGATTTCCATTATAAACAAATTGATATATAATTACGACTATCTATTATTATTTGATAACTGAACAGACCTAAGAAAAATCTAATATAGAACCTAAGAGGAGGTGGCAACCATCTTATAAATCACTCATTGCAAACCGTGATAAGCAGGAACTTCTTGGTATCAAGTGGCTCATATTTTCCAATTTCCACTATTAAACTGGCTGATCAAATTGGAGAAGTTATCGATGAGTTGTCTTGGAAATAAGCTACAACACACCACACCACCAACCGCTTAAGTGGAAAAAGATTAAAAATGGTTTTTCGGCCACTCATAAAGAGCAAGAAAGCACTGTCAAACTGCCGAGATAGACCTTCTCACGGAGGAACAGAGCAAAAAAGCACCGTCTAACTGCCGAGACAGCCCCTCTTACGGAAAAAAAGCAAGAAAACGCTGGCTACTCCCAAGAAATCCCTCACTTGGCTTCCACAATAGGTAGAAGTATATGTGATGGGCGGTGTTGATCATGATGAATGGTTTGGACTGCCTTGTGTTGATTGACATCGATTTTTGGGTGGTTGCTTGATGTAATTTCAACGCGGATTGCATGACCTGGTAAAAACACATTGCTTGTTGCCCATAAATCGATTTCAACCCATACTGGTTGACCGGATCCACCGTTTTCATCATCGCCATGGTTAAAGGTTACGCGAGACACACCGTCTGTCAGGTTATAGGCAGTTCCATCCGGTAAAACATCAACCAGTTTGGCCGTAAAGTCAGCTTGCACACTGTCGGTTGATGCCCAAAGCTTTACTTTTACCGGCCCAGTGACTTCCACTGCCGATTCTAATGGCTTTGTCGTATAAATCAGTACGTCTTCACGTGATTCAACAAGGTACTGCTGATTTCTCGGACCCGCTGTTGCGACGCCACGATATAAGGTTTGTCCACCGATAGTCGGGACAGGATTGGACGGATCATGAACAAATGTGTCAGCACCATTTTCGGAGACTGGTTTTTCCGTACTAAGGACGCCATCTCCATGAAGTGAATTTGCATGACCACGGCTATCAAAATAATAGGGAGTATATGCGGTGCGCGCCAGTGGCCATTCCTGCTCATCGCGCCATTGATTGATGCCCATGACGAAAATTTGTACCGGTGCCTCTTTTTCAACACCCGAATCTATGCCCTTCAACCAATGATCAAACCAGCGTATATGCAGGTTCGTTAAATCTTCCTTACCGTTTAGAAAGCCTTCAGAAGCTTTGATGCCAAATTCGCGTTCTCCCGCTGCAGACCCGAAATCCCCATGTGTCCATGGACCGATGATCAACCGCTGGCAGTGGTTGCTTTTTTGCTGCATTCCTTGATAATTTGCAATCGTTGAGTCGAGCAAGCTATCATACCATCCCCCAAAATGTACCGCTGGGTATTACAGTTTTTCATAGCTTTCCAAAATGCTTGTCTGCTTCCAAAGGGGTGCGTTGTCTTCCAGTTGAAAAATCTCAAAGAAGTCTTCGGCGACTCCTAGCTGATGCAGCAATGGCCAGCCGTCTTGCAATGTTTGATGATAATTTTCTGGCAGTCGATCCAACGCATCAGCCCATTGTTCCATTTTATGTGTATAGACTTCCTGATTACCCCTATATTTACGAAGTAGCAAATCGGGTACCATCGACTCCAATATCCATGTTTTCATAGTTGCAAGCGATGGAATGCCGTTATGATAAACCATATTCGATTTCAAATCATTCAATGTCATCGCTGGAAAAATGGCTCTCAAATGCGGTGGCTGTTCACGGGCCGCGAGCAACTGTGTAAATCCATAATATGATAGCCCGAACATACCGACATTGCCGTCTGCATAGGAGAGATTCGCTGCCCATTCTACTGTGTCATAGCCGTCATCTGCTTCCCATCGAAAAGGATAGAAATCGCCATCAGAGTTGAATCTTCCCCGGACATCTTGCACGATGACAATGTATCCGGCAAGTACAAGGCGGTTCGTATCTAGGTAACGATGAGAAAAATGCGGATCATCTTTTCCGTATGGAAGTCTCGTCAGTAGTACTGGGTGCTTCATATTATCTGACGGACGATAAATATCCGCACGCAAGATGACGCCATCTCTCATAGGGCATGCAACATTTTTTTCCAAAATGATTTGTTCACTCATTTTCAAAATTCCTCCTTCATCATATGTAAAGTAAAACAGGACTTTGTAAGCTGTTCAAAGTCCTGTTTACTAAAAATTGACAATTCTAGGGTGCTTAAGCGGTTCTAGGCTGAGACTTTTTTTGCTTCCTGCCTGGCATCAAACGTTTTTCCAACCAACCCATAATCAAATCGGCAGCGACGGCCATGACAGCAGTAGGAATTGCACCAGCTAGAATGATTGCTGTGCCGTCAGCAACGTTTGTCCCACGGATGATGATGGATCCTAAACCGCCACCACCGATAAACGCGCCGATCGTTGCAATACTGATTGCAACAACAAGCGCTGTGCGTAAGCCAGCCATGATGACTGAAAGTGCCAGTGGCAGCTCAACCATACGCAGCAGCTGGAATTTTGTCATGCCCATGCCGCGACCTGAATCAATAAGTGATTTGTCCACTCCGAGAATACCTGTATACGTATTGCGGATAATCGGCAAAAGGGAATACAGGAATAATGAAGCGATAACTGTATTTGCGCCAAGTCCCAGTACAAGCATCAATACCGCCAGCATTGCCAAAGCAGGTATGGTTTGAATGACGTTGGTAATCGAGATCACCCATTTGCTTAGCTTGCCGTAGCGGGCAATCAGGATGCCCAGCGGAATTGCGATGATCGCCGCAAATAGCACACCATATGCCGACATTAGAAAATGCTTATAAAATTCTTCCCAGACATAGGTATAGTTCTGTGCATAATAATTCCATAGCTCCGTTAATGTTTGCATGTACTCACCACTTTCTTCAAATTAAGGAAAGTATAAAATTTTGGTATTGTTAATCTTACTTATAGCAACAGCTATGTCTAGCTTAAGCGCCCAGCAACTAGCAAACTTCGCACTTCTCCACTACGATAAGTCAACATCGGCTCGTGCCTCGCCGTGTTTCCTTTATCTCATTGCGGTGCTTTTCGGTGGGGCGAGTAATCGCAGCCCCAAAGCACTCCAGTTTGTACGTTGCTAAACGGGCGCTTGCGCTTTTCTGATCTTCATATACAATTACTTCTTATCAAAATAATGATTTTCTTCCAGGAACTCTTTTGCCACGACAGCTGGTTCCTTCATTTTAACGTCTGCATCGTAATTCATTTGACGCATTTTATCGTTATCGATGGTTCCGGCCAATTTTTCCAAAATCCCTTTGACCTCAGGAAATTTTTTCAAAACTTCATTGCTGGCGACCGGTGAGGCATCATAAGGTGGGAAGAAATGCTTGTCATCTTCCAGGTTGACCAGGTTAAATGATTTAATACGGCCGTCCGTGGTATAAGCTAAAACAACATCCATGTCGCCGCTTTGTACCGCTTTATAAACAAGTCCGATTTGCATTGGATAAGCTTTGCCAAATTCGAATCCGTATTTTTTGGTGAATGCTTTATAGCCGTCACCCTCGCGGTTCAGCCATGCGTTATCAACGCCAAGTCGTAATTCCGATGCGAGGGGTTTGACATCCGACACCTTTTTCAAATTTTCTTTTTCAGCCAGCTCTTTGGTGACTGTAAAGGCATAGGAGTTGGCGAAACCATATGGCTCGAACCATGTTTCATCAAATCGTTTTTGAAATTCCTTCTGTACGATGGACAGCGCCTCTTTTGGATCAGTAACAGGGTCCATGCGTAACGTGCCAGGTAAATCCGTACCAGTATATCTGGTGGACGTGATATCTACTTCTCCTTGTGTCATCGCTTGATGCTGTACAATAGATGACCCCATGTTTCCAACAATGTCCACGTTATAATTCGTATCATGTTCAATCAATTGTTTAATGATATATGCCATTGTGGTTGACTCTGAAGTGCTAAGCGCACCGATTTTTATTGTGTTTTTTGAAGATCCCCCGAGTCCGGGTAATGAACATCCACTCAATATAAGCATGAAAGAAGCCAAGAGACCCAGTAAGATTTTTCCTCTGTGTTTTAACATATCTTGCGCGTTCCTCCCTTTAAATTATGCAGTTTCTGCAGAAGTTTTGATGCCTTTTGGTGTCAATTTGGTTTCCAAACGGGCGAGCAGAAAGTCGGTAATCAAGGCCAATATGGTTGTAGGAATCGCGCCGGCAAGAATGAATTCCGGTTTAAACAGGTTTAGACCATCGAAAATGAAATCACCTAAACCGCCGCCGCCGATATAGGCTGCAAGTGTTGCCCAACCGATTAAATACACGGTGGATAAACGGATGCCCGCCATGATCACCGGGATAGCAAGCGGGAATTCGACCATGCAGATCCTTTCCCATGCGGTCATTCCCATGCCTCGTCCTGCTTCAAGCAAGCTCTTGTTCAGGGATTGGACCCCTGTATACGTATTCCGAAGAATAGGCAGCAGGGAGTAGAGAAATAATGCCACGATGGCTGGGATTTTTCCAATTCCGAGCAATGGTATGAAAAAGGCCAGCACAGCAAGTGTAGGGAAGGTTTGAATAATCCCGACCAATGACATGAATTTATCTGCAATTTTCGGGACCCTCGTAAGGATGAATCCCAATGGTACTGCGACAATTATGCCAAGTAATACTGCTATTAATGAAATGTAAATATGTTCCCATGTTTTAAATAATAATTGACCGCCATATTCGGAAAAAAAAGATGTTAAAATAAGCAATTGATCACTTCCTCAGATGGTTATTAAAAGTTGCATTATACGCTTAAAACAGTATTGCTGTCGTCACCCCAAATGGAATCGTAAACGATGCTGACAATGCTGGCACGGGTGATGATGCCAAGCAAATGGTTGTCCTCATCCACTACAGGGGCATAGCGCATATCATTTCGCAATATTTTATGAACGGTATCCCGCAGTAAAACATGCTGCTTCACTGTATAGAACGAAGTGTCCATGACTTGACTGATCGTGACATTTTTCCGTTTATTCTTATCGATCATTTCTAAATCAATGATACCCTTTAGAACATTTTCCTCATCAACAACGAGCAAAGAGTCCACCCGGCGATCTTTCATAATTTTGATTGCTTCAGAAAGTGTTTCATTTTCTGTGATTGTAGACGGATCAGAATACATGATTTGTTCTACCGTTTGCAGGTTTTCTCTTTGTCCGATGAGCCGGTGTTTACCCAGGAAGTTTTCGACAAATTCATTTGCCGGATTACGTAAGATCTCATCCGGAGTGCCGACTTGTACGATTTCACCGCTGCGCATAATCACAATGCGGTCTGCCAGCTTGATGGCCTCGTCCATATCGTGCGTGACAAATACGATTGTTTTTCCAAGATTTTGCTGCAAATTTTTAAATTCATCCTGCAAATTGTCTTTTGTTATCGGATCCAATGCACCGAATGGCTCATCCATTAAAATTAATGGTGGGTTTGCTGCTAGGGCACGAAGTACACCGATACGCTGCTGCTGTCCGCCACTTAATTCATTCGGGTATCTGTCAAGATATTCCGGATCCATATTGACAAGCTTCAATAACTCTTTTGCGCGTTCATACCGCTTTTTTTCGGGCCATTTCAATAATTTGGGGACAAGCGCTATATTTTCCGCGATGGTCATATGAGGGAATAAGCCGATTTGTTGGATAACATAGCCGATGGAACGTCGCAGTTCTACAACATCTTTATTGCGGATATTTTCACCTTCAATGAGGATTTCTCCATCAGAAATATCAATCAGTCGATTGACCATTTTCATCGTAGTTGTTTTACCGCAACCACTTGGACCGATAAAAACGATAAATTCTCCCTTGTTGATTTCCAAATTCAAATTATTCACTGCTTTTGTTCCGCCTTCATATACCTTTGATACATTTTTGAATGTTAGCAAAACAAAGCACCTCCTTTAACTGTTTAAAAAAAGTATCGCAAAAATTGTACTTCATGGTGTGCGATTATGCCTCATTTTTCCGTTTTTCGCACAAATCGCAATAAACTCATGTCTTTAATGATACAGGAACAGGGGATGATTATAAAACGGCAAATAAGTGCATATAAACGCGTAAAATGTGTAAAATATTTATTTTATAGATTTTAACATAGGTTTTTCTTATAAATCCTTTATAATACTCTTAAATACAGCATGATTTGTATTTTTGAATTTATGTTTCTATATGTTATAGTTGCGACTAGCAAGCAAAGAATACTTGAAGGAGAATAACGTATGGACGAATTTCCTCATCAGCTGGAAGAAAGCAAGGAACAGTTCATTGAAAAAATTGCTGATAATATGCGCACGTTCGGTGTGTCGGAAACAATTGGCAGAGTACTGGGTATCATTTATATGAATAGGGAGCCAATGACACTTGACCAACTTTCAGAGGCTACGGGTATGTCAAAGGTGAGAATGAGCCAAGTCGTTCGTCAAATGATCGAGCTCAATATCGCAGAAAAAGTTTTTAAAAAAGGTGTCCGCAAAGATTTGATAAAAGTGGAAGATGATTACTATCAAACTTTCATTTCCTTGTTCACTTCCAATTGGAGAAAAGCGATCAGTAAAAGCCGTGCATTCGAGCGCAAACTTCGGAATGAATTAAACGCAATGGAAGCGGAAGAATGGCAGGATGAATCAGCTATCCAGGAAAAACAGGAATTAATAGAGGAAATAAAGCTATGGACTGATTATTACGACTGGATTAGCCGTCTTGTCGAGTTCTTTGAATCCGGGGAAATATTCAATCATGTACCGAAAAAAGAAGGAGGCAATCAACATGGCAAATAAAGTTATCATTACAAGTGCATTGACTGGGGCAGGTGATACGACAAAGAAGAGTAAGCACGTCCCTGTAACACCGAAGGAAATTGCCGAATCGGCGATTGAATCAGCCAAAGCTGGTGCGGCGGTAGCACACATCCATGTACGCGATCCAAAAACCGGCGGTCCCAGTTTTGACCCTGCATTGTATCGCGAAACAGTGGAAAGAATTCGCGAATCGAATACAGATGTCATCATCAATTTGACTGCCGGCGGCGGCGGGGACTGGATCCCTAGTGAAGAAAATCCGGCAAACGGCGGACCCGGCACGTGGATGCAAACACCGGAAGAACGCCATCAATCGGTTGGTGAGCTGCTTCCGGAAATTTGTACATTGGATGCGGGCAGTATCAACTTTGGTGATATGGTCTATATCAACCCGGAAACTTGGATACGCAAACAGGCGAAAATGATTCAGGAAAGTGGCGTCAAAGCAGAAATTGAATGTTTTGATACAGGTTATATCCGCATGGCTAATCAACTGATTGCTGACGGCCTGATTGACGGGAATCCGCTGTTTCAGCTTTGCCTCGGAATTCCATGGGGAGCAGCAGCTGATCCCGAAACCATCATCTATATGCGCGATCGTCTTCCTGAGAATGCACACTGGTCTGCATTTGGCATCGGGCGCATGCAACTGCCGATTGCCGCACAGTCAGCCATGCTTGGAGGAAATGTACGTGTCGGTCTAGAGGACAATTTATATTTGAAAAAAGGCGTGCTGGCAACAAACGCACAGCTTGTCGATAAAGCAGTATCCATGCTAGGGGAAATGCAGGTTGAACCAATGTCCCCGCCAGAAGTCCGCGAGAAACTTGGATTGAAGAAGTTTGATAGATAAAGTGAAACTTCAATCAGTGGGGGTTTTACAGCCAGTTAACCTGCGATAAATAATTTTTGCTTGGATGCTGTTTTCGAAGCCTCGGGCGACATCGAATGAACATATGAAAAAAGGAGAATGACATGATACAAAGCAGTGCAGATACAATAAAGAAAATCACAGTAGTTGGAACAGGTGTAATCGGTCAGGGATGGATTGCCCGTTTTCTGTCACAGGGGTATCAGGTAACGGCTAATGACCCAGCACCAGGTGCAGAAGAAAAAGTATTCACGGCAATAAAAAACATCTGGCCGATGTTAAAGGAGAAAGGGCTTACGGAAGGTGCTAGCCTGGACAATCTGACGTTTGAAAAAGATCTTGCAAAAGCAGTAGCTGATGCTGATTTTATTCAAGAAAACGCACCAGAGAGGGAAGATGTCAAACGTAAACTACTTGCTGAAATTGACGAACTGTCTAAACCGGAAGCTATCATTTCATCCAGTACATCTGGCATTATGCCGTCGGTTTTGCAAAAGGATTGTGCACATCCGGAAAGAGTGATTGTT
The DNA here is from genome assembly GCF_030732005.1 of Tigheibacillus jepli. Lineage (GTDB taxonomy): Bacteria > Bacillota > Bacilli > Bacillales > Amphibacillaceae > Tigheibacillus > Tigheibacillus jepli. The sequence goes on from NZ_JAROCA010000018.1 coordinate 42,840, forward strand.
GCTCATCCGTTCAACCCGGTGTATTTAATTCCGTTAGTTGAAGTGGTTGGTGGTGAGAAAACGGATGCCGCTGTTGTGGAACGTGCACGGGATTTATTTGAAGCGGCACGAATGAAACCATTAATTGTACGCCATGAAATTGATGGCCATATCGGTGACCGTTTAATGGAAGCAATTTGGCGCGAAGCATTGCATATTGTGAATGATGGCATCGCAACAACAGGGGAAGTGGACGCCTCGATCGTATATGGCCCTGGTTTGCGCTGGGCGTTGATGGGACCATTTCTGACACTTCATCTAGCTGGCGGAGAACGGGGGATGCGCCATATGCTGGAGCAATTCGGGCCAGCTTTGAAATTGCCATGGACGAAACTAGTTGCGCCGGAATTGACGGAAGAATTGTCGGATAAAGTGATTAGCGGCTGCGAGGAGCAAACGGAAGGTCAAGACATGGCTACACTTGAAAAACGCCGCGATGAATTTTTAATCAAACTGACAGACCTGCTGGAAGAATATTGGCCGGCAGCGAATCTGAATGGGAGATTGTAAATTTTCGCGGAGGTGCATAAGTTGGAAAAATCGATATTAACCTGTAACGTAAAACAAGCGTGGGTTGACTACAACGGTCACATGAATGATGCAGAGTATGCCAAGGTATTCAGCTTGGCTGTTGACCAATTGATGCAGGATATCGGCATGGATGTTGCGTTTAGGGAACAGCAGCATTATTCCATTTTTACGTTGGAAACGCATGTCTGCTATTTGAAGGAGGCGCATCTTGGAGAAGAACTGACAGTGACATTGCAGCTTTTGGATCATGATGCAAAACGGATGCATGTATTTTATGTCATGAAAAATGCAGCGGGCGACCGTTTGGCAACAAGTGAACAAATGCTAATGGGTATGGATATGGAATCAGGACGTCCAGCAGCATTTCCCGAGCAAATTGCTGACGCTGTTGAAGCGATTGCTCTGGATCAAAAAGATATGCCGCTGCCGAAAGAGGCGGGGCGGACAATAGGAATTAAACGAAAAAAATGAACAAAGCCCCGAAGTGAGTAAGCGGGGAGCGAGGAAGGGCGTCACTTGGTTTTGATTGCAGGTGACGCCCTTTTTTTAGCATTGCAGTGGTTGGCTATTTTGTATGAGGAGGTCAAGGCTTATATAAAGTCCCGAAACAGACGTTAAGGCAGAATGGAGAATTGAAAGAACATCTTTAAATAATTAGAGCGGGAGTCCTATTGTCAGGGTTTCCGCTCTATACGGTTACATGCCGTTCCGCCATGTGAGAGTGCGAATAAGAGCCACATGGTTGTCGCAACATCGGTAAAAAGACGGCAATCAGGAATTTTTGGTGTGAAGATTTTTACGAACCTATTAATCTATAGTATAGGTGTATTTCTTTTCGAATATTTTACAACCGTTAGTCTGAAATATTCGTTGCATTGCGGTATTTTTATGTCCGGTTGCGCCGATGTAATAGGTGGCTCCCATTTTTTTCAAAAGATGTAAGGAATGTTTGTGAAGGGCTGCTCCCCAGCCTTTGTCACGATATTTGGGGATGATTCCAAAATAAAACAATCGGCCTTCATCAATAGTACCCGGTTCAATATGGGGCATGGTGACGCCTATTGGATTATTTTCATAAAATGCAGTCAGACAACTTTTGGTGTAGTCCGGACCAAGCTCGGATTTCATCCCCTCAAACTCCGTTTCAACACAAAGGGTCGAAGAAGCATTCAGGGATCCGGCACTGGCTTCTTTCCAAATTCTTTTAAATATGTCGCTGGTTGTTTGTTCCATTGATTTTATTTCAATGGGAGATTCTTTCCGTTCAGGTTCATCGAAAGAAGATAGATCGCGTTTATAAAAATATTGTGTTTCCTGTTTCTGATAACCAAATGCTTTGAGAACACTGGGATATTCAGTGTTTAAGGCATCTTTTTCACTTAAGACAATTGATACAGATTGAATTTCTTTTTCTTTAACATATTCTTTCAATTCGTACAGGATCATTTCGAAATGTTTTACGGAATATACATGCCCAATATCTTCTATAACAAAGTAATTTGGTGTTCCATCAAGGATTTTTGCTGCCTGGGTTGAGAACACTTCATATACCTCCCTCATCGGATTCACATCTTTAATGAGCCTGAAAAAATACGCACGATTTTTCCAGTGTTGCATCCGCCCCTTTTTATTTTATAATTTGGCTTTTGTGCACGACACACACTGCTCGGAAAAGGTCCGCATTATTGTATATTTACGCTTAAGAATGATTCAATTATAAAATGAATGACCTGGAATTGAAAGAAAAGACTGCAAATATTTATTGTAGATTCATACCTGCGTTCCTTGCAGTAGGGTTTACGGAATAGGAACGGAAATTCCAGGCAAAAGAAAGTTCTTCACTAACCACGTGGGCAGTCACTACACAGTGTGACCAAACTGTTTTCCCATCTGAATGGGAAGAATGGTTCTCCAGACCTTCCATCCTTTTCGTGGATCGATCCCTTTTCGACTGGGTGTTGTCCACAATGAAAAGACGATTGGTCGTGTATCCCTTGTTTGGTACGTTTCTTTTCGATCTGTTTCATCATGAATTTCAATCTTCGACGGGTCGTATGGTTGGAATTCATTCCAGAAACTGGGTTATGCAACTGAGGTGACGTGGGTTATTGACCGCGCGGAGAATGTTGGCTACTGTTTTTTTTCGTCTGATGGAATCATGCCATGTACGAAATGCAATATATGTTTTAATTGCGGCTTGGAAAATCTCAAGCACAGCACAAGAATAGACTTGACGATTGCCGAATGGAAGGATACCATAATCTTAGACATCTCCTTTTTGTGTTGGTTTGGTCGTTACCCTTTCCAATACTACAAAAAGCGAGGTGTCATTTCTTTTCGTGCAAACATATCAAAACTAGTCAGGTTTCAACAAATTTTGACGACAATTTTTTTGCAAGCGTCAAGTTATTATTTGATAACTGAGAAATACAGAAGAAAGCTCCAATACGTAATCTATTAGGAGGTGGCAACCATCTATAAATTACTCATTGCAGACCGTGATAAGCAGGAACTTCTTGGTATCAAGTGGCTCATATCAAAATATTCTTTTCCAATTACCACTATTAAATTGGCTGATCAAATTGGGGAAGTCATTGATGAATTGGAAAATGAGCTACCGGATATTTTGTGTATCGAGCTTGATATGATTCCGGAAGACAAGTGGGAAATGGTCAAATCACATATCCAACTTTATGCCAGGCAAGTGGTTGCCATTACGGCAGAATCAACTTTTGAAAGGGCAAGGCAGGCGATGTCTGTCAAAGCAATTGATCTTTGGGTGAAGCCGTTATCCCCCTCCCGGCTAAAAAAGACCCTGCAGGAAGCGGTACACAACAGGGAACCGTCTGTACCCCATATACCGAACGGCGAAAGAAATAATGGAATTGGCTATGAGGATCTTTTCATAGATAACAATATTCCCTTTGTTTACCCTGTTCATATGCTAAGAACGGAAACAATGGAGGACCTTAACCATTTAAGGATGTTTATCGAACAATTTGATTTCTACAGTGAACCAATCACATTTTCAACGAGTGACAGAATTATACTCGTTTTTAAAGATCCTTTCCCTGATCAACTTAAACAGGCACAACGTTTTCTAAGGGAATGGGAAAATATTTCGGGAAAATCATTAGCAATTGCTGTTTATGATGAATTGGGTAATGAGGATTCACTTCATGTAATTTACCAAAAGCTTATTGAAGTGATGGAAACCACGTTCTTCACTGGATATAATCAAGTATTGAGTGTAAAAGGATATCACCAGTGGAAAAGTATCGATCCCTTTTTAACGACAGAGGAACAGCGAAAATGGGTTCACATGCTCGCCGAGAAAAAAGGATCGGAAATCAAGAAGTGGATGTACGAAGAATTTTTTGATATTAAAGCGCCTTATCCGGATCCGGGTATGCTACGGACAAGACTGACAAGTATTTTGGCACAGGTACGCCGGTTTATGATTAGCAAAGGATTGCATAACAGTGAAGATGCTTATAAAAAAACATTCCACAGTATTCTATACAGTCCGGTCCTTTATCGGATTGTCCAGGACGTGATATTGTTTGTCAATCATCTATTTCAGGAAATAGAGAAATCGGATAACCGTATTGATGTGATTGAAAGCGCTATTGTGTATATGGAAGAAAATTATCACGATTATACATTAACATTAACAGAGGTCGCTGCACATGTTGATCGTAGCGCTTCATACCTTAGCCATATCATTTCTGAGAAATACGGGCAATCCTTTAGTGAATTGCTGCTTTATATTCGAATGGAAAGAGCGAAAGAACTGCTAAGCACTACGGATGATACGATACAGAACATTTCTGCATCCGTCGGTTTTAATAACCCGAATTATTTTAGCAGGGTTTTTAAAATGTACACAGGAAAAACACCGCGTGATTGGAAAGGAAAATAAACTAAAAATATTAATATATCTAAAAATAATGCTATAAATTGGTACCGTTTTCTAACATAAAAGTATCATAAACACATATTTTTATAGTATTTCAAAAGGCAGTGGTCTAAAAAGATGTCACACTTCCTGTTAATATAGAATTATCAAAATTAGATAAAAAAGGAAGGGACCACAATGACAAATACGAAAGTACGTCGTGAAGTTGAACAATATAGGGGAACAGAACTGCATACAAAAGGATGGATTCAGGAAGCAGCGCTGCGCATGCTGAATAATAATTTGCATCCGGATGTAGCGGAAAATCCTGACGAGCTGATCGTATACGGCGGCATTGGCAAGGCTGCAAGAAACTGGGAATGCTACGATGCCATTGTCGCATCATTAAAAGAACTGGAAGAAGATGAGACATTGCTAATCCAGTCCGGCAAACCAATCGCGGTTTTCCGTTCCCATCAGGATGCGCCAAGAGTATTGATTGCCAATTCCAATCTCGTACCCGCCTGGGCAAATTGGGAACACTTTCACGAGTTGGATAAAAAAGGGTTAATGATGTATGGCCAAATGACCGCGGGAAGCTGGATCTATATCGCATCCCAAGGGATTGTGCAAGGAACGTATGAAACTTTCGTGGAACTTGCAAAGCAGCATTACGGGGGTTCCCTGAAAGGAACAATCACGGTGACAGCCGGTCTTGGTGGTATGGGAGGAGCACAGCCGCTTGCTGTTACCATGGCTGGCGGTGTGTGTATCGCTATTGAAGTAGATGAAAAAAGAATTGACCGCAGAATCGAAACACGTTATGCAGATATGAAAACGGATTCACTAGATGAAGCTATCCGACTGGCAGAAGAAGCGAAAAAAGAAGGGAAAGCATTGTCCATCGGCTTGCTAGGGAATGCATCAGATATTTTACCGGAAATGATTGCACGCAACTTTATCCCGGATGTGCTTACTGATCAGACATCTGCGCATGATCCGTTAAACGGCTATATTCCTTCCAAAATGCCACTGGACGAGGCGGATGAACTTCGCGCAAGAGATGCCGAAGCTTATCTGAAAAAGTCGAAAGCATCTATCGCCCAGCATGTAAGGGCAATGCTTGAACTGAAGGAAAAAGGCGCAATCACATTCGATTATGGAAATAATATCCGTCAGGTTGCAAAAGATGAAGGGGTTGAAAATGCCTTTGATTTTCCTGGTTTTGTTCCAGCCTTCATTCGACCGCAATTTTGTGAAGGAAAAGGGCCTTTCCGATGGGTAGCATTGTCAGGGGATCCGGAAGATATTTATAAATTGGATGAAGTTATTCTAAAAGAATTCAGTGACAATGAGCATCTGTGTAATTGGATCCGCATGGCAAGGGAAAAAATCTCTTTCCAGGGACTCCCGGCCAGGATCTGCTGGTTTGGTTACGGCGAGCGTGCCCGTTTTGGGAAAATTATCAACGACATGGTAGCAAGCGGAGAGCTATCCGCCCCAATTGTCATCGGACGCGATCATCTTGACTCCGGCTCGGTTGCTTCACCAAACCGCGAGACGGAAGCCATGAAAGATGGCAGTGATGCAGTTGCAGATTGGCCAATTCTCAATGCGCTCATTAATAGTGTCGGTGGTGCCAGCTGGGTAAGTGTCCATCATGGCGGCGGTGTTGGAATGGGTTATTCCATCCATGCAGGCATGGTCATTGTTGCCGATGGAACGAAGGATGCAGAGAAGCGCTTGGAGCGTGTGTTGACAACAGACCCGGGAATGGGAATTGCCCGCCACGTTGATGCAGGATATGAAAAGGCAGTAGAAACAGCAAAAGAAAAAGGCGTTAAGATCCCAATGTTGAAGCAATAACAGGAGGCAGGAACATGACACAAACAATGTACATTTCAAATGCAGCGGAAGTGATCACCATGAGCGGACATTCAGAACAGCCCGCGACAAAGGAAAGAATGTCTGATATACATGTGATAAAAAATGGCTCTGTATGGATCAAAGACGGAATAATTGAAGATGTCGATACGGATGAAAATATTCGAAAAAAGTACGCGGATGATATCCGCATGGCTGAATATATTGATGCAACGGGAAAAATTGTTACCCCCGGACTGATAGATCCCCATACACATCTTGTACATGCGGGAACAAGAGAAAATGAATATGCAATGCGTCTAAAAGGAAAAACGTACATGGAAATCATGAATGCCGGCGGCGGCATTCATGCCACTACACGCGCAACAAAAGCAGCAAGTCACGAGGAACTGTACCGACAGACCAAAAAACGCCTAAATCAATTTTTATTACACGGCGTGACAACCGTCGAGGCAAAAAGCGGATACGGACTGTCATGGGAAGATGAACGAAAGCAGCTTGAGGTAGCACAGCAGCTTCAAAACGATCATCCAATTGATATCGTTTCAACTTTTATGGGCGCTCATGCGGTGCCGTTTGAAGAAAAAGACAATCCTGATGCATTTGTGGACCGGGTTATTTACGAGATGCTGCCGGAAGTGGCCAAGAAAAATCTGGCAGTGTTCAATGATGTCTTTTGCGAGCGCGGTGTTTTTACACCAGAACAATCGAAAAGAATTTTGGAAGCCGGCAAGGAGCATGGACTGATTCCGAAAATCCACGCCGATGAGATTGAGCCGTATGGCGGAGCAGAAATAGCAGCGGAAGTCGGAGCTATTTCGGCTGAACATTTACTGAAAGCTTCGGACGAAGGCATCCGAAAAATGGCTGAGGCTGGCGTAATCGGCGTCTTGCTCCCGGGTACAGCATTTTTCTTAATGGCGGAGTATGCCAATGCCAGAAAAATGATTGATTCCGGTGTGCCGGTAGCACTGTCCACAGATGCCAATCCAGGTTCGTCGCCAACCATTTCGCTGCCATTCATTATGAATCTGGGATGCCTGAATATGAGTATGACACCAGAGGAAGTGCTGACAGCGACGACCATTAATGCGGCCCATGCGATTAAATGCGCTCATGAAGCGGGAAGCCTGGAAAAAGGCAAACGGGCAGATGTGACCATTTGGGATGTGCCGAATTATTTGATGTTATCTTACCAGTATGGCATGAACCATGTGGATACCGTCATTAAAGCAGGAAGAAAACTGGTAGAAGGCGGAAGTCTTTGTAAAGACGAAATTTTATCGCAGTATTAACTGGCTGTAAGATCCTACTTCAATCATTTGGACTAAATGAAAAATGATAAGTGAGGGTTAACAGAAAGTCAAACGCCCGATTGATTCGGGCCAACAGGACGTTGGTCACTCGGTTGTTGTCATAACCTGAGTTCATTACTTCATCAGTAGGGGAGAAATGGAAACGCCCACTGAATGAAGTTTCACTTTATCCAGCGCTAAGTAAACATCCTAAGCATCATAAGGTGGTGGAGGGGGCAATTGTCCTCTCCCCAAGTCTCTGCAAGGAGGAATGAAAATGATAGAATTGACTGGTCATTCATTAACGATAGAACAATTAAAAAGAATTTGTGTACAAAAAGAAGAAGTGACCATAGCGGAAAAAAGCATGCAGGCTGTGCGCGAAAGCAGGGCTGCAGTAGAAAAGATTGTTTCCGAGAATAAAACGGTATATGGGATTACTACCGGTTTTGGCAAATTCAGTGATGTGATGATTGCTGAAGATCATGTAGAGGATCTTCAGCTTAACTTGATTCGCTCCCATGCTTGCGGTGTAGGGGAACCGTTTAGTGAAATGGTATCACGCGCTATGATGGTGCTTCGTTTGAATGCGCTGATTAAAGGGTTCTCAGGCGTTCGTCCCGTTGTTGTAGAATTGCTTGCAGAACTAATCAATAAACAAATCCATCCAGTGATCCCACAGCAAGGATCACTCGGTGCATCCGGGGATTTGGCACCTTTATCACATCTGGCGCTTGTCCTGATCGGGGAAGGAGAGGTATTTGGCAAAGATGGCCATCCGGTAGCTACCGCTAATGTTTTCGCTGAAAAGAAAGTCCAACCGATTGTATTGCAGGCAAAAGAAGGCCTTGCACTAATTAACGGTACACAGGCAATGGTAGCAATGGGCGTCGTGAATTATATAGAAGCTGAACAGCTTGCCTATGATAGCGAATGGATTGCCGCATTAACGATGGAAAGTTTGGAAGGGATTATTGACGCGTTTCATCCTGCGGTTCACGAGGCAAGGGGATATCCACAACAAATGGCAGTGGCCAAAAGGATGAGGGATTGGCTGGAGGGCAGTCAGCTGATCACACGACAGGGGGATAAGCGCGTGCAGGATGCATATTCCCTTCGTTGTATTCCACAGGTGCATGGTGCTTCCTGGCAGGCACTGGACTACGTAAAAGAGAAACTGGAAATCGAAGCCAATGCAGCAACAGATAATCCGCTTATCTTTGAAGGCGGGGAATTGGTTATATCTGGCGGAAACTTTCATGGACAGCCGATTGCCTTAGCGATGGACTTTCTGAAAATAGCAGTTGCAGAGCTTGCAAATATTGCTGAACGCCGTGTGGAACGATTGGTCAATCCGCAGTTGAATGATTTGCCACCATTTTTGAGCCCTGAACCAGGATTGCAGTCAGGCGCAATGATTATGCAATATGCCGCAGCATCGCTTGTATCAGAAAATAAGACGCTGGCCCATCCCGCAAGCGTAGATTCCATCCCATCTTCAGCAAATCAGGAAGATCATGTCAGCATGGGCACCACTTCAGCACGGCATGCAGCATTGATTATACAAAATTCTCGCCGTGTCCTGGCGATTGAATGCATTTGTGCATTACAGGCAGTGGAATATCAGGGCGTAGAAAAAATGGCACCGAAATTAAAGCGTAAATGGGAGCAGGCACGTGCGATTGTCCCGAGTATAACGAAAGACAGGGTTTTTTCCAAAGATATGGAGGCAATGAATGATTTTTTAAATCCGGTGATAAAAAAGAACAACACAGCGAAAATTTTTAATTGATGTATACAATTTGCTGTCAAACCAATGCGTAAATGTACGATGGATAGATGAATTCCGAAAGATTTTTTGACGAGGGGTTATGTTTAAACAACAACAATGACAAAAGGGGCATGCTTAAATAGTTAGGGGGAAAGGCATGGAAAAAACAAGAAAGAGCATTCCGCTGCTATTGGCTTTAATACCATTTCTGATAATGATCGTCGCTATGACATTTGTTATTATTGTGTTTAAAGGCGATCCACATATCCCTATTCTGCTTGGTGCAGTAGCAGCAGGTGTGATCGCTTGGCTACATGGGTATTCCTGGAAAGAACTTGAAGGTTATATTTATAAAGGGATTACAAAGGTGCTGCCCGCCGTCGTCATCTTATTCATGGTCGGACTCATTATCAGTGCATGGATAGGCGGCGGTATTGTAACGACGATGATTTATTATGGACTGAAAATCATTACGCCATCATTCTTTTTGGCGGCAATGCTGATTATATGTGCCGGTGTAACGGTAATGATTGGAAGTTCATGGTCAACCATTGGCACCATTGGTGTTGCCGGTATGGGGATTGGCATCAGCATGGGATTGCCTCCTGCAATGATTGTCGGGGCAATCGTATCTGGAGCGTTTTTTGGCGATAAAATGTCACCGCTTTCAGATACCACTATCCTAGCATCCGGCATTGCCGGTTCAACGCTGTCACAACATATTAAGCATATGTTATATACGACAGTTCCGGCATTTGTGATAGCGCTTGTTGTCTATATCATTATGGGAGTGAAATTCGCAGGGAATGCCATAGATGAGCATAGTATTCAGTCTGTAATGAGCAGTTTGCAGGAAAACTTCGTCATTTCTCCCTGGTTGTTGCTCATACCACTGGCCATTATTATGCTCGTATTCTTGAAGATGCCGGCACTGCCCGCATTGACGGTCGGCGTTGTATTAGGGTTTGTTGTAGAGATCACTGTCCAAGGCGGAGAGATTAGTGAAGCTGTGAAGGTATTGCAATCCGGGTTTTCCATTGAAAGTGGCAATGAAATCGTTGATCAGCTGCTCAATCAAGGTGGACTCGAGGCCATGCTCTACACTGTATCCTTGGCGATGGTGGCTATGATATTCGGCGGTTTGATGGAAAGCACTGGAATGCTGCATGTCATTGTCCAGCAAATTTTGAAAATCGCGCGTACTGCAAGGAGCTTATGTGCTACTACTGTTGTATCGTCCTTTTTTACAAACGTCATCACGGCAGAACAATATATATCTATTATTATACCGGGCAGGATGTATTCACAAGCCTATAAAGATAAAAATCTGCATCCGAAAAACTTGTCCCGTGCATTGGAAGATGGGGGTACCATCACCTCGCCAATGGTGCCATGGAGCACGGATGCGATATTTGTCCTGAATACACTCGGTGTGAGTGCCTGGGCATATGCACCATACGCGGTACTAAATTATTCCGTGCCGATTATTTCTATTATTTTTTCATTAGTTGGTTTCTCTGTCGTTTATCAAAATAGAAACGAAAGCCGGGAGCCGTCAGGCAGTGAAAAAATGAAAGAGAATCAGCAAGAAGAAGGAGATATAAAAGAAAAATTATCTAAATATTAGACGTATTAAGAAACCATTTGCAAGGTGCTTCACTGAGTTGATCAAAACGGATAACATGGGACAGGTTGACCGTCCCGAAACGATCGCTTAAACCGGGACCAGGAAGCCATCCTTCAGTCCCATAGGGAGGGATATCATGGAGAATCTTCAAAGCAAGCCTTCAGTAACAGAGGAGAAGAAACATGTAAATGGGAAAAATGTGTTGAAATTTTTCATCTATAGCATCATTGGTGCGTTTACATTTTTTGTTCCAATTAAAATAAACGGAAAGACCACCATACCTCTGGATCATATTGTCACTTTTGTAGGAGATACATTTCATAGTATCGTTCCATATTATATTCTGCTGGTTATCATATTCGGAGCAGTATATCCGTTTGTGAATAAAACCTGGAATAAAGACATTGTGAATATGGTTTTGTCGTTCTTTAAGATAATCGGCATGATTGTTGCGTTCATGCTTATCTTCCACTTTGGACCAAAGTGGCTGTTTAATCCTGATATGGGTCCGTATTTATTTGGTAAACTTGTGGTTTCCGTTGGCGTCTTGGTGCCTATCGGTGCAGTGTTTTTGGCATTACTGGTCGGCTATGGTCTCCTGGAATTCATCGGGGTATTGGTGCAGCCAATTATGAGGCCTGTTTGGAGAACACCGGGGCGATCCGCCATAGATGCTGTTGCTTCATTTGTTGGCAGTTATTCCATCGGTTTACTAATTACAAATAAGGTTTTTAAAGAGGGGAACTACACCATTAGGGAAGCAACCATTATTGCAACTGGATTTTCAACCGTATCTGCTACTTTCATGATTATCATCGCGAAAACATTAGACATGATGGATATATGGAATGTTTATTTTTGGGTCACGTTGGTCGTTACTTTCGCTGTGACGGCTATCACAGTCCGCATTTGGCCTTTAAATAAAATGAGTGATGAATACTATGAAGGTGAAGGGACACCAGAAAAGATAGTGACAAAAAATCGATTAAAGGAAGCGTGGAAAGAAGGAATGGAGGCCGCTGACAATTCATTGCCTCTTTTTAAAAATATCTGGATAAATTTAAAGGATGGCGTGATTATGACAGGGGCAATCTTGCCGTCAATTCTTTCCGTGGGTTTGTTAGGTCTCGTACTTGCAACCTATACCCCCGTCTTTGATGTTGTCGGATATATCTTCTATCCATTTACGTGGCTCGTTCATTTACCTGATCCAATGTTGGCAGCCAAGGCATCGGCAATGGAGATCGCAGAAATGTTCTTGCCTTCCCTATTGGTGGTCAATGCAGCGCTCGTCACAAAATTCGTCATAGCGGTGGTATCCGTTTCAGCAATCATCTTTTTTTCAGCTTTGGTTCCATGTATTCTTTCTACAGAAATCCCAATAAGTATTCCAAAATTAATCGTTATTTGGATAGAAAGAACAATACTAACCATCTTGATTGCTGCACCTATTGCTTATTTATTGTTGTGAAAATGTGATTTCGATGCTTGTCAGAGATTGTAGAAGGGGATTGCGAAAAAATGCATTCTTAATGACCGACTTTTGATATGACACTGCATCAAAGGAGTAGAAAGGAATGATGATATGGTGCAACCTGAATGGAGAAGGTCTGTAAAAGAAATGGATGCTTACATTCCCGGCAAATCAATTGAGGATGTTAAAAATAGTTTCCATTTGGAAAAAGTTATCCGTCTTGCTTCCAATGAAAATCAGTTTGGTCCTTCAAAAAAAGTCCTTGATGCAGTAAAGCAAGCAATAAATGACATGGCTTTTTACCCGGATACTACTGCAACAGCATTAAGAAACAGATTAGCAAAACTTTATGATATATCCGCTGATGAAATAATCACTGCAAACGGAGCGGACAATATATTGACATTATTGATCAGCGCCTATATCAATGCGGGTGACGAAGTGATCTATTGCATTCCCACGTTTCCCTCCTACCGTTCCACAACTCTTTTAATGGGTGGTGTTCCGGTAGAAGTTCCGTTGACAAAAAGCTGGCAGTTTGATCTGGACGGTATCTTTTCCAAGATTACTGCAAAAACGAAATTGATTTTTATATGCAATCCGAATAACCCTACTGGCACGATGGTCCCTTCCGATGAACTGAAGATATTTTTAGAGAAAGTCCCTGATCATGTTCAAGTTGTACTGGATGAAGCATACATCGAATACAGAGATCAAGAGGACTATCTGACAGGGATTGTTTTGCATAAAAAATCATATCCGGTTATCGTTGTGAGAACTTTTTCGAAGTTTTACGGACTTGCCGGGCTTCGTATTGGGTATGCTGTTGCTTGTGAAGACGTATTGGAACCACTGCTACGTATTCGTGAGCCATTTGCCGCGAATCGGATAGCAATAGAAGCGGCCGTTGCTGCATTGGATGATGAAGCATTTGGGCGAGACCATCTTCTCGAAGTGAAAAAAGGCAAGGATTATTTAACGAAGGAATTGTCTCGTTATGGCTTTGAGGTAGTACCTTCGCAAACCAACTTTTTGTTTGTCAACTTGAAGACAGATGCTGTTAATGTATTTGAACAGCTTTTGTCTAAGGGTATCATTATCAGACCATGCGCTCCTTGGGGATACCCTGAGCATGTTCGCATTTCAGTCGGTACACAAGCACAAAATGAGGAGTTTACCAAAGCCTTTAGCCTAATTGCAACCCAATGTATTAATGAATTAATGGCGGATGGAGGGCGAAAATGAAACAATGGAATGAAATGACACGTGAAGAAATCGAAGCCTCCTGTGAAAATTTGGTCATTATTACAATCGGGGCTACTGAACAGCATGGTTCCCACTTGCCAGTATCGACGGATAATTTCATTGTGGAAACGATTGCCAAAGAAAGTGTGCGAAGGTCTAATGAACAAATCCCGATTATATTAGGTCCACATATCCCATTTGGCTTTTCACATCATCACTTTCTATACGCTGGCGCAATATCACTTTCGATTCAAACATTGCTTACTGTACTGAAAGAGATCGTGGAAAGCATGGTGAAGAGCGGGTTTACCAAAATTTTCATTTTGAATAGCCATGGCGGTAATGATGAAATCATCCGTTTAGCTGCTAAAGAAATCGGTTATGTACATGACGTAAATATTGGTGCTGCTTCCTATTGGTCCATAGCTAAAGATAAGTTTACTGTTTACCTTGCAAATACTGGGCTATATGATGTAGGACATGCCGGGCAATTTGAAACGTCTTTGATGATGGCTATCGAACCCGCGTTGGTTCACATGGACCGATTGCAACAAAAAAATTCCAATAGAAAAGCGACTGACTTAACTTTTGAAGACGTTGTCAGAATAAGACCGAAAAGTATTTGGAAGGAAATAGATGGCTATTCCGACGAACCTGAAAAAGCACAAAGAGAAATAGGGGAATTGCTGCTGAATCAGATATGCAACCATGTAAGGCACGTTCAAATAAATAACTAGTCAATTAATGGAAAAAGATACAAAAATACCCTTTGGTTATGTTTTAATGTAATTGAGAGAAAACAAAAAACAAACCAAAGGATATAGATATTATGATACAAGACTTTTTTACAAAATTCAAAGACATATTACATGATACTATCAATAAATTAACTGGTTCAGATAAAAGAATAGCCTTGGCAAAAACCGCCAAAGCTTATGGAAAAGGTGGTCAATCACTTGTGGCTGAGGAATTTAACGTTAGCCGGGATACCATTAGAAAGGGCCTTTATGAGATGGAAACAGGAATCTGTTATGAAGATGCTTTCTATTTGAGAGGCAGAAAAAAGGCGGAAGAAAAATTGCCTGATCTTTTAAAGGATATAAAGGAAATCGTGGATGGTCAGAGCCAGACAGATCCGAATTTCAAAACAACCAGACTTTTCACCAGACTGACTATTGAGAAAATAAGAGAACAACTGATTGAAAAAGGCTATACAGACGAGGAATTGCCTTCCAATCAAACCCTAAACACAAAAACTAACCAACTTGGCTATAAGCTGGATAAGGTAAAGAAAACGAAGCCAGCAAAGAAAATAAAAGAAACAGATGTCATCTTTGAAAACCTTAAAAATGTGAATGATGAATATCATGATAAAGACAACGTTCTACGACTATCTATTGACACTAAGGACAGGGTGAAAATCGGCCCCTTTTCCAGAGGCGGCAAAAGCAGGACGAATACACAAGCAGTTGATCATGATTTTGGAAATGAATTTATGACACCGTTTGGGATTCTGGACCTGAGTAATGATCACCTTGAGCTAGTATTCACCAAATCAAAAGTGACAGCGGATTTTATGGTTGACGCCATTGAGACATATTGGCTCCAACAAAAATCCCAAAACCCTGAGCTGGATACCCTGATTATCAACGCGGATAATGGGCCTGAGAATAATAGCCGCAGAACGCAATTCATGAAAAGGATCATCGAGTTATCAGCGAAATATGATGTAAAAGTCATTATGGCTTACTATCCACCGTATCATAGCAAATACAATCCTGTAGAACGAGCTTGGGGAGTACTGGAGCAGCATTGGAACGGCGACATTCTTGATTCCGAGAAAGCTATTTTAGGATTTGCGAAAAGCATGACTTGGAAGGGAAAACATCCCCGAGTGACACTGGTCGAAGAAATCTATGAAACTGGCAAAAAAGTGGGAAAGAAAGTTATGGAGGAATATGAGAAAATGATCGACCGGCTGAAGGGTATTGAGAAATGGTTTGTCGAGATTCATCCGCAAAAATGTAAGGGAGCACTGGAAATGGCAATGAAAGTGTAAAAATGATACTTGGGGGAAAGGGGGAAGTATATCCTTTTTGTCAAAAATTCATTATTTTTTACCGCTTTTTACCGCTTTTTGCACCTTTTCAGGGGGAATGGACAATAATGTCTGTATTGAATTTTTGCTAAAGGCTCTCTTTTGCAAAAACTGACTTATTATTATTTTTTATGTGCCTTAGGCAAGAAATATAGAGTTTGAAACCTTGAAGGTAAACAAAGCCTTCAAGGTTTCCTGTTTTTACGTATCACTGATTGCGGGCAATATGTAGCGGAGGTGATTCGTTCTTTTTATCAGGAAATGCATCTGCCATTTTGTTATTTTTGGAAGGGGCAGTCGCAGATTATCAAGAAGTGCTCCAGTCCATGGAAAAAGCACTGCAATCATTTGAGCCTGCAGAATATGGATATATACCGGAGGAATTTTTGCAGGGAGATACAGAAGACGGGTTTCAAAAAGTCCAACAGATAGTGTTGAGGCTGAGCCATTGTTGAATCCTACAAGTGGGATATGATAAATGGGAATGCTAAAAAGCCGCGCCCATTGGGTGACATATGCTTTTGGGACAACTTTTACTTCTGTCGTTGGTACGAAAGGGGCCGGGACGCTTACCAAAGGTGCCGCAACGTCTGCCAAGGCTGGAGCAGCCACGGTCAAAGCGGGTGCGAAACAGGCAGTCGAGCATGCGAGAAATCTGGATATTGCCAAGTTGTTGCCTTACAATCAACAATATCAACTTGCTGGTGTGAATGTGCCTTTTAATGTGGTGGATGGAAGGAATTTATTGGATCAGCAGTTGAAGAAGGCGGATCGGGTGATTGGGGATCCAGGAAATGTTATAAATAGGATTAGATATGGTGAGCAGTACACAAAGGTAAATAATAAAAAAACGTTAAAACCAAATATCAAGTATAATATAGTCGAAATGTTATAAATATTCTACTGATGCTAACGGACGAATATCGGGCTGTGAGGCTAAGTTGAAGCTGGGTAAAGTTAAGCGAAATTCATATGCACAAAGAACGGTGGGAAGGAAAAATCGATTGCCTGATGATGACGGAGGTTATTTAATAGCAAGTATATTCAAAGGATCTGGTGATATAGACAATCTGGTATCAATGAATGCCACTTTAAATAGGAGTGAATATAGAACTCTTGAAAACCCATGAAAAAAGGCTTTCTGATAGGCTAACCAATTATCAGGGAGCCGATTAGTTTGGAAACAAGAACTATGGAGCAAATATATCAACAAATTGCAAATATACTAATAGATATCATTCCAGAGGATTGGGAAAAAGTATATGTATATGCTGAAGTTAGAGAGGGATATAAAAAGGTATTATTCTATTATTATCCTTTAAATGCAGAAGAGCCTGTATATAGTCTTGATATAGCTGATATATTCAATATAAATGAAGATGAATTCGATAAAAAAGAAGAACAATTGTATGATTGCTTTACAGAATTAAAAAAAGAATTTAAGAATCAAGGACAAGAGGAATGGTCCTCCTTAACCTTCATTTTAGATAATACAGGTAGAATGAAACTTAGTTATGATTATAAAGATCTTTCCCAGATTAGTCCGGTCGAGAAACAAGAAAAGTGGGAAAACGCGTATTTAAAGTAGAAAGATCCAGCAGTTAAATCAATCATACCATTTGTGGAATATATTTAATGGCTTTAAAACCTGATAAACGCCAAGAAAGTGGCTGATTATAAAAGAGAGTTCCAGAGCAAGTATCTAATGCTGTCAGATGGAAAATATGTCCGGGAGTATGTGGGAAACGGCAAAATCCATTATGCCTTTGTGGATGCGATTCCGAAAGACAGGCTGGAACCGGAACTTGGTATGTGGAAAAAATTTGTCATCGGTGCAGGGGACGTGCTAAAAACGACTGGCAGCGGCATCAAAGGATTTGGTATCGGTGCCTATGATGTCGGAAAAGATATGGTGGTCGGTGTTTATGACCTGGTCACAGACCCGATTGGTACAGCTGAAGCGCTGGGAAATATGAATCATGAGGCAGTAATTGAAGTGCCTAAAGGAACCACATTGAATATTGGAAGGGCTGAAAAACAGATAACAAAAACTGGCGCTGTTATGCACGGTGATGCCGATAAAGTTTTATTACCCCTAAACTATCCATTGGATTGGATAAAGGAAATTTGGCAAATACCTTCTAGATAAGGAGATAAATTATGTCAAATGAAATGGATATTAGGCTCCAAGTTCAAAAGGTTATCAAATTGGTAATAGAAAAAAAGGATAAAAATGACCATGAATTTCTAGATACATTACTCATGCGATTACAAAAATTATTAACTGCATTAAATAAAGGGTCTGACCTGGAAAACATTGGAACCAATTTTGGAATAAAGGGAGCTTTACGTGCTTACTTTGACACAAGTATCGTTGAAAGTTATGAGGAGCCGTTAGTTAAAGAACTGGATAAATTGGAAACAATGATAAATAAATATAATTAACTGCTTATTAGAAGAACCTGTGGTAGTTAAACTAAATAAGCACTGATTGCCTTTTTTTGGATAAAAAACTAATACGAATACTAAAAGCGTCTGGTGTTTTGCTAGCAACAGACAGCTTTTGGTTTTGAAATCAAAAATATAAGAGTTGAAAATGGACTTAACCGGCAAAATGCGGTGCAATCCCCCTTCAAGGGCCCTCCTTACAGAGAGTAAAAATAATTACCCAATGCTTCCAGACAGGGTAGCCACTCTTTTGTATAACAATAAAAGAGAGAATAATAGTATATAAAAGGCAATCATTCCAACTGAATTACATGGAAACGTACCGATATAGGTTCTGCATCGTACCTTCAAGGAGGTATTAGAAAATGAAACATTTAAAGAGAAAGCTAGAAGGAATAATCGATTTTGATATAAAAGATGAGGAAAATCAATGGGATGAAAATAAAATAGCAACCTTCGAGAAAAAATTCGACTTGGCGTTGCCGGATGATTATGCTTTTTACCTGCAACACTATGGTAATGACTATATTCGGGAAAATTACCGTTTTGTTCCTCCAATAGATTTACCAGAAGTGATAAATCAAAATGAATTTGAAATTGATTCTATTTTCGGCTTATACAATGATGAAAATAATATAGAAAATAAAATAAGTTTCTATGCGGATATATTGCCAAATGAATTATTTCCAATTGCAGATTTACCTGGAGGAGATTTAATTTGTATGGCAAAAAGGAAACCTACAAAAAACAACGTATATATTTGGTTTCATGAAATGAGCGGAAAAAATACCTTCTTGGTATCTGATTCTTTTCAAAGCTTTATAAACAGCTTTGCAAAAACAAAAATAGAGGAAAACAATTTAAATGATGTTAAATTGAATTTTGGCAGCAAATTGGACAAATTTTTAAGTGATGCCTCTGAAAAAGGGTAATGAAATTAAATGACCCTTCAATCGGGCGGCTCACAAAGCGTAAAAGTTACAGTAACTACCCAATGTTCCCCAATCAGCCAGGCTAGTTACTTTTTTCTTTTAACAACAAGCGTCAGAATAGTGAATAAAAGGCAATCATTCCATCTGGCCCAGAGAATGTGACCCTCAAATCAGGCGATACATTTGAAATGGCCCTAGCCAATGGACAAAGCCCAATATATCCGGGACGTTTTGGGACCAACCCCAATACTATAGTTGATATTAATCATGTAAGAAATCAATTAGCCGTTAAAAATGAATGGAAGCCCGATATTGATAAAGTTGCTCAATACAGGGTTAAAGATGGGGTAAGTATTCCTTCATTGAAAGGACCAGTCGGCCCACAGATTGATTTAGGTTCCCACATGTATTTGCCGGGCGGTGCTAGTCAGGTACAAATACTACTTGATAGAGGGATAAATATGATGGATTATCTGGATATAGTACCTTGAGACCTATAAAATAAAAAAAGAAAGGGCCGGGAAAATGATTAACAATTTGTCCTTTACCAGTAATTACGTACAATGGAATTTTACTGGAAGGGAAAAAAGGATCGATAAAAATGATGTGATTATGGCATCCGACAATAAATTAAATGAATTTGTGTTATTAATACTGGAAAAAACTTCGTAACCGATAAAGTATACTACTATGGTTACGATGGTTCTTTATTGATGTTTTATGATTTGAAATTAGGGCTGATACGCTGGAATGAAAAGGGTAGATCCCAGGAATTGACTATAAAGGATTTAATACAGGTTGGCTATTTCCCTCGTAAAAGAACGATATTAATCATGCGCAACACTAGTAAAAGAGAAGTTATTGGCCTGGATTTAGAAGGGAACTTTTTGTACGATGTTCATCCCCCAAAAGGCTATGTAATGATTTATTTCCAAGAATTCGCGGATTATCTTTCGATTGTTTGTGATGGTGATAAAAATCATGAAGACAAATTTGGAAGAAATAGAATCAATTTTAAACTTGATACAATAGACGGCAGTTTGAAAAAAGAAAATTTAGCATAAGGATAGATATCGATTATAAAAGAATTGACACCGATACTGGTCTTACCAATATCCATTAATGAAAATGGGAGAGCACCAATTTGGACTGATGGAAAAGTTATGCGAAGGTGAAGTTCACGTTACAAAGTAAGGTTAAATCATGATGAAAGGTTGCTGATGGTCTGGATGTAATTAATCCAATGCATTGGGGATGGTGGTAACTTGCTAGACTGCGAGGTTAAACAGGTACGCAATAATATTAGATACAGGCTTCTGATTATTAATAACGAAAAATATTTACTTGACATGGGCCAGTCTTTTTTGAAAATATTATTTCCATTTACCTTTTGGATTCTCCCAAACACTGTTTATCGTATTGAAAATGAAAAAGACCTAACGCTAACAAAAACACCAGCAGTAAAGCAGACAAAAACAAGTTATTCCAGTTTCTTTGGGGCAGGAATTTCTCTTATGCTGGCTAATTTGCTTGGGCCTCTCATGGATTATTTTAATATACACACATCGGTCTTAGTTA
Source organism: Tigheibacillus jepli (assembly GCF_030732005.1). Classification (GTDB taxonomy): domain Bacteria; phylum Bacillota; class Bacilli; order Bacillales; family Amphibacillaceae; genus Tigheibacillus; species Tigheibacillus jepli. The sequence continues at coordinate 63,660 of NZ_JAROCA010000018.1, forward strand.
ATTCCATCATCTTATTTCTTGTCATATTAGCGGCGGTTTTCTTCCGCTTTTATTTAAGCGGGAAGAACAAAAAGAAACTGGAGCATATAGTCAATGTAAAAAGATTACAAAAAGACAAATTATGGATTTGGCCAAAATCCCTCAAGTTTATATTCATATATTTACTTTCCTATGTATTTTTTTCGGCATTTATTTTAGTAGGTTTTTGGGTATTCATTGAAATAGGAAACGTAATGATGCTGACGTTTTCACTAATCTTTCTGCTACTTTCATTTTTAGCAAGCGGAATGAGTATAAAGGATGGAAAAGCGAAAGTGAAATTCACAAAACATCTTAAGGCGTCTTAAATATTTTCAAGGGTAAAATGCGATAAGGAATGAGAAAGTCCGGCAGCAGTGAAAATGTTATCCAGCAAACAGAACATTTCATGCGATAAATCGGAACGCGGTGTTGCGAATGCTTTAAAGGTAAAGTGGGTGTGGTTTATGAGCTACCGAATGAAGCGATTTTTCATTCGTTTGGTCGTTCATCAAGTTTATGAGCTACCGAATGAAGCGATTTTTCATTCGTTCAGTCGTTCATCGAGGTTATGAGCTACCGAATGAAGCGAATTTTCTCTCGTTCGGTCGTTCATCAAGTTTATGAGCTACCGAATGAAGCGATTTTTCATTCGTTCAGTCGTTCATCGGGGTTATGAGCTACCGAATGAAGCGAATTTTCTCTCGTTCGGTCGTTCATCGAGGTTATGAGCTACCGAATGAAGCGGATATTCTCTCGTTCAGTCGTTCATCGAGGCTATGAGCTACCGAATGACGCAAATTTTTTCTCGTTCAGTCGTTCATCGGGGTTATGAGCTACCGAATGACGTGATTTTTCGTTCGTTCGGTCGTTCATTCATCAAGGCTATGAGCTACCGAATGAAGCGAATTTTCTCTTGTTAGGTCGTTCATCAGGTTTATGAACAACAGATGAAACCAACCCAATGCAGTTCAAGCAGCTCACTCGCTCATTGTCATTATTATGGCTGCTCAAGTGGACAAGCTATCTTAGCAAGCGGCACAACAAATTGCAAAACTTGTCATAAGCAGGTTAGAGTTGGCTTACGATCAGGTGTTGCTAATGCAGTAGCTACACTGCTGAACAACCTGAGGGAGCAGTTGATGAGGTTTTAATTCGCCTGAGTAAACAAGCTGTATCATGTTGGATATTGTTTTAGTTAATCAACATCTCAATCGGGCGATTTTGTGGATCAACAGCAATAGAAAAGGTTCGAAATCTTTTGTAATAAATTGTAATAATACCCACATAGAAAAAATCCGTTCTGATTAATCATTTTCAAACGGGTTCTTTTAATTAACATTAAATGTCGGTTTGCTAAGTGACCAAACTTATGAATAAGGCTAGTTTAAAACAGGAGATGTATTAATCGTGAAGCAAAATAAGTATGATGATGCAAAATTTTTTTCCGCTTATGAAAAAATGCTCCGTTCAGTCAAAGGGCTTGAAGGGGCGGGAGAATGGCATGAATTTAAAGCGCTAATTCCCGATTTGCAAAATAAGAATGTACTTGATTTGGGATGCGGTTTCGGTTGGCATTGTCGATATGCCCGCGAGCAACATGCAAGTTCGGTGGTAGGTATAGACATATCTGAAAGGATGCTGCAAAAAGCTCGTGAAATGACGGATGATCCTTACATTTCATATATAAAAATGCCCATTGAAGACATCCATTTTTCAGACTCCTCATTTGATGTGGTGATCAGTTCATTGGCTTTTCACTATATTCAGTCGTTTGAAGCAATCTGCAAAAAGGTTCATGATTGCCTAAAGCCTGGCGGGACCTTTCTTTTCTCGGTTGAACATCCTATCTTTACTTCTCGAAATGAACAAGATTGGTATTACGATGAGCAAGGAAGTCGTCTGCATTGGCCTGTAGACAATTACCAAGCAGAAGGATTACGCGAAACGGTATTCCTAAATGAAAATGTTTTTAAATATCATCGTACACTTTCAACTTATATGAATAACTTAATTGATGCCGGTTTTGTTGTAAAGACAGTAAGAGAACCGATTCCTTCCGAAGAAATGCTACAAAGTTTTCCCGAAATGAAAGATGAATTTCGCAGGCCAATGTTCTTAATCATCTCGGCAGAAAAAATTTCTTCAAATATATTTTGAAATGAGAACAACGGTAATCCTGCCGAAAAAACTTCATATACAAGTAGATTGTCAATCATCTTGCTTATCCCGGCTGCTGCAAGTATAGTGAATATATATAATAATGAAAAAGGTGAGTCCATGTCCTATGAAAGATTACGAAATTATGACCTGTTCTTTGGGCTGTCATTTTTTTGCGGCGTAGGCATTATCATTTTCCTTCTTGTGAAAGGTGCATTTCTATATGCGTTTCTTTCATTCATTCTGTTGTTCATCTTTGGTATCATTGCAGCGGGTAAATATACGAAACTACAAAATAGGTTAAATGAATCTATGAAAGCACGCATTGCTTCTCTTCAGCCATCTGCCAAGGATTTTCAAAGTACCATTGTATTCATCCCAGACTCGCTAACAGTCAAGCTGGTGTTTGATGTTCCTGCAAAGCGGCTCTACATCTGGCGTCCTGTTAGCACCAGAACGGAAATGAGTATGGATATGCCCTTTAATATTTTTAATTATGCGTTTGACGAAATTTCTGAAGTGAAAGTTATTGCGAATGACCAAACAATCGCCAGCAGCAAGGATTTTTCCGATAATGAAGCAGGCAGTATTGCGAAAAAAATACAGTTCAAACGCCTAAAAACATTGCTTTTGGAAATCCGGCTGAATGACATTTGCCATACATTGCCGTTTTACAAGTCTATATCTGGAAATGGAAATATCCCCGTCAGGCCCATCACCCCTGCGTACAAACAGAATGTAAGACAGGTTCAAGAATGCTTTACGCTATTAAACAAAGTTGCGCACGGGAAAAGTTTGCGATTTCCAAATATGGATTCCATTGAAACCGCGCCTGACGGGCAATCGCAAACTGCAATTGTAAATGAAAATGAAAATGTTTTTCGACAAAAAGAGGCAATTCATCCTGTTTTGGATGAATATACTAAAAGAGTGCAACCGATTGGCAATACACTTGATGTGCAGGTTGCAACAAGACATGACGGCACCAGTGAACCAACAAGTGCTTTGTCAGCGTTAAAGGACACAGAAGAGTCTATCGAACCATCTGAATCGCTTGACGCTGAAATAGCTTTCTCAGAAATAGATGATGCCCAAACTGAAACCAAAAGCGCATTCTCCGATTTTGAAAAATTCCTTGAAAGCAACAAGAAAAAACAATTTGGCACCACCAGACGGGATAAACAGGATTAGAAAATTCGGCATTCACAAAGAATTTGGCAAATGCCTTCGTTGCACTTATGCAGAAGGAAAAGTTTATATGCTTATATACCATTAAAAAAGAAAGGTTTTGCGAGATGGAACATGACTACCAGCTTATTTTCGAAAAACTGTTCAACCAATACGGACCACAAAACTGGTGGCCAGCCGATTCACCGTTTGAAATGATGATTGGCGCCATACTCGTTCAAAATACGAATTGGCGCAATGCTGATAAAGCACTGCGTAACTTGGGAAACCTTCTCGAACCGGAAATCATGTTTCACATGTCGGAAACCGAACTGGCAGAACGGATTAGATCAAGCGGTTTTTACCGATTGAAGGCAAAAAGAATCAAAGCATTTATGGAATGGTTCAACAGCTACCATTTTTGTGTGGAGAACATAAAAAAACGAGACAAGGATACGCTACGCAACGAATTACTGCAAATCAATGGCATTGGACGGGAAACAGCTGATGTCATGCTCGTTTATGCTTTTGAAAAACCAGTATTTGTTGTTGATGCATATGCAAGGCGAATTTTTTACCGACTTGGCTATGATATGCCGGCTACATACGATGCATTCCGTCAGCAAGTTGAAGAACATTTTCCTTCTGATGTGCAACTATACAATGAATTCCATGCGCTTTTGGATGAACATGCCAAAAATATTTGCAGAAAAAAACCGCTGTGCAGCAAGTGTCCTTTAAAAGATGTTTGCGCACAACGATTTTGAACTGCAACTTGTTTTAATTGGCATACACTCTTTATAGTCAAACAAGATTGTCGATTTGTAAAAAATGAACAAAAGCGCATGATTGATAAAAATGGGTTTCAGACTGCGGTAAAAGTCAAGTAGTTAATCAAAAAAAGATGTAAGACGTTTTGGGCAATATATCGGTTTTTGGGTATA
>NZ_JAROCA010000019.1 GCF_030732005.1 Tigheibacillus jepli
AAGTTTTCAACTACCCGATTACTATGCATTATTCATGTCGAATAATGTCGGTAATCCCGCGATTTGTTACAGAATCAAAATGCAACAAAAGGCACATTGCAGCAAGCGTTGCATGACAGTCTGGTAATGGAACAAGCAAATTAAATGGTGAAAGAAATGCACAAATTAAAGTGCTTTTCTTGCATTTTATTTCCCGATATGATACATTGAGGATAACTGTTAAATGATCGTTATGAAGAAAGAGTGGGTTTGTGACCCACTCTTTCTTCATAATGTAACTACCTTCACACATTCAGTGGGAACCCCCCAATGAATGAAGATTCACTTTATCGTATCTTCGTTTTCCCTTGCCCGTGTTTTAGGCAAGGGTTTTATATTGAAAATGGGGTCCGCTTTGAAACGGCACCCTTTATCGCGAAACCATGAAACCGGAAATTATTGGAACGATAAAGGTTTTGACAGGTTCTTGTTGGGAAAGAATAAAATTAGTGCGTGTTTTTCAGTGATCCGGTTGAGTAAATCTATTTTCAGTATAAAACAGGTGCAAAGGAGGAAGGCCGTTGAGTTCGAATGTAATCAACACCACAAGGGAATTGGTATTGCCAATCCTGGAAAACAAGGGATTGGAACTTGTAGATATTTCTTACACGAAAGAAGGAAAAAATTACTACCTGCGCGTGTTTATCGATAAGGAAGGCGGAGTAGATATTGCCGATTGCGGAGAAGTATCGGAAGAATTAAGTGAAAAATTGGATGAAAGCGATCCAATCAAGGAGCCATACTTTCTGGAAGTATCTTCTCCGGGTGTGGAAAGACCATTGAAAACAAAAGAAGACTTTGCCAAAAATATTGGAAAAAACGTTTATCTGAAACTATATGAGCCGGTTGATGGGAACAAGGAATATGAAGGAAAACTTCAATCTTTTACAGACTCAATAGCAGTTATTGCATATCGTGAAAAAACAAGAACAAAAGAAGCGGAAATACCATTTGAAAAAATTGCCAAGGCAAGAATAGCAGTTGTATTTTAAAGGGGGAAAAGAAAGTGAGCAGTCAACTGTTCGACGCAATGGAAGCACTAGCAAAGGAAAAAAATATTGATAAAGGAATTCTGCTGGAAGCATTGGAAGCTGCATTAATTTCAGCCTATAAAAAGAACTTTAAATCGGCTTCAAATGTAAGGGTTGATCTGGATGAAGATAAAGGTGTCATGCGCGTCTTTTCCAGAAAGACGGTGGTGGATGAAGTAGAGGATTCCCAGCAGGAAATTTCGCTTGATGAAGCAAAAAAAATAAACCCTGCATATGAATTGGAAGATGTGATCGAAGTTGAAGTCACGCCGAAGAATTTTGGCAGGATCGCAGCACAAGCCGCCAAACAAGTTGTCACGCAGCGTGTCCGTGAAGCAGAAAGGGGCGTCATTTACGGAGAATATGCGGATCGCGAAGATGATGTAATGACAGGGATTGTACAGCGTAAAGATCCGCGTTTTGTATATGTGAACCTTGGAAAAATTGAAGCAAAGCTCCCGGATGCTGAACAAATTCCTACCGAGGAATACGTGATTCACGACCGCAAAAAGTTCTATATCACGAAAGTAGAAAATACAAGCAAAGGACCGCAAGTTTATGTTTCAAGATCACATCCAGGCCTTTTAAAACGTCTTTTTGAAATGGAAGTACCCGAAATATATGATGGTATAGTAGAAATTATCGCAGTTGCAAGGGAAGCCGGTGACAGGTCTAAATTGTCCGTTTACGCGGAAGATCCGGAGGTTGATCCAGTTGGATCTTGTGTTGGGCAAAAAGGACAGCGGGTTCAGGCCATCGTTAATGAACTGAATGGAGAAAAAATCGATATCGTTCAATGGTCCGAGGATCCGGTGGTTTATGTATCCAATGCATTAAGTCCTGCCAAAGTTATTGACGTATTGGTCGATGAACAGGAGAAAGCAACTACAGTGATTGTCCCGGACTACCAACTGTCGCTGGCAATTGGAAAACGCGGACAAAATGCACGCTTGGCAGCAAAATTAACCGGCTGGAAGATAGATATCAAAAGTGAAACACAAGCTTTGGAAGAAGGTATTTTGCAAGAAAACATCATGGAAGAACAAACTTATTCAGCAGAAGATGAAGATTTGTTTGAATAAGGGGGATTACAAATGAAAAAAAGAAAGATACCGATGCGCAAATGTGTCGTGACAAATGAAATGATGCCCAAAAAGGAATTGATCAGGGTTGTACGCAACAAAGATGGCGAGGTATTTGTCGATTTGACCGGTAAAAAGAATGGCCGTGGGGCATATGTTTCCAAAAATGCAGATGTGATTCGCAAAGCAAAGAAAACGGATGTGCTTCGACGCCACTTGGAAGCAGAGATACCGGAATCGGTGTATGACGAATTATTAGCCCTGACAGGAAGTAATGAACAATGAAATCCACCTATTTAAACCTGTTGGGTTTGGCGAATAGAGCAAGAAAATGTTCTACTGGTGAAGAGACAATTATTAAAGATATTCAAAAAGGCCGGGCAAAACTTCTCCTGCTAGCAAGTGATACTGGTCCGCAAACGATGAAAAAATTGACCGATAAGTGTAAAACATATCAGGTTCCGTTTATTATCGCGGACGATCGTGAAGTATTATCGCATGCAATTGGTAAAACGCAAAGGGTAGCCATTGCGATCTTGGATGAAGGGTTTGCCGCAAAAATCAAATCTTTATTTGATTAAATACATTTGGGGGTGAACATATGCGTAAAATGCGTGTATATGAATATGCAAAACAAAATAATACGACCAGCAAAGCGGTTATTGAAAAGCTAAAGGAAATGGACTATGAAGTTTCCAACCATATGTCTACAATTACGGAAAACGCCAAAAATAGATTGGACGGCGTCTTTCGTCAGGTAAAAGAGAAAAAACAGACAGACGGCACAAATCAAAATAGGAAACCTGCCAGAAATCAACCTAATAAATCCGCGAACAGACCGGCTAAAAAAGTTCAGCCAAGTGATGGCAGACATAATGGGAATAACAGTAATAAAAATGGCCGTGGTCAGTCAAATAACGGTGTAAATCAACAGCAGTCACCCAACAAAGGTTCCGATAAGCAAAAAGCGGGACGTCCAAACAATCGCCCGTCACAAAATCAGCATAAACAAGGCACAGCGAATAAACCGAATCATTCCAACAAGTTTTCCGGAAAAAGGAATCATCCAAATCAGCGTAGTGGAAAACAAAATCAAAAACATCAGGGTAAACAACAGCAAAGGCAACAGAATGTAGCACAAAAACCCGTCGTAAAGGAAACACCAAAAAAAATAACGTACAGTTCAACCTTGACGGTAAGTGAGCTGGCCGCAAAACTTAACAAAGAAGCGGCTGAAATCATTAAAAAACTAATGTTCCTTGGTGTAATGGCAACGAAAAATCAAGATCTTGATGACGATGCAATAGAGCTGATTTGTGCGGAATACGGCGTGGAAGTGGAAAAAGAGATTATTTTGGAAGATACCGATTTTGATAAGTATATTACGGAAGATAAAGAAAGCGAGCTTGTAGAAAGACCGGCGGTTGTGACAATTATGGGACACGTCGATCACGGAAAAACAACACTGCTTGATTCGATACGCCATACGAAAGTGACAGAAGGCGAAGCAGGTGGTATTACGCAGCATATCGGTGCTTACCAGGTTGAACTGCAAGGCAAAAAAATTACTTTCCTTGATACCCCAGGCCATGCTGCATTTACGAGTATGCGTTCTCGTGGTGCCCAAATAACAGATATTGCAATCTTGGTTGTAGCTGCAGATGATGGTGTTATGCCACAAACCGTCGAGGCCATTAACCATGCTAAAGCAGCCGAGGTGCCAATTATTGTGGCCGTGAATAAAATTGATAAGGAAACTGCCAATCCTGATCGGGTTATGCAGGAGTTGACCGAATATGAATTAATTCCCGAAGACTGGGGCGGAAATACAATTTTCGTTAATTTGTCGGCAATCAAACGTGAAGGTATTGATGATTTGCTTGAGATGATCTTGCTTGTAGCAGAAGTCGAGGAATTGAAAGCCAATCCTGATAAAAATGCTTTTGGCACGGTGATTGAAGCTGAATTAGACAAAGGAAAAGGACCGGTTGCAACCCTGCTTGTTCAAAACGGAACATTGCATGTTGGTGATTCCATTGTTGTTGGAAACACGTTTGGCCGTGTTCGGGCAATGGTCAATGATATTGGTCAACGTGTCAAACAAGCCGGCCCATCCACACCTGTCGAAATAACCGGTCTGAACGATGTTCCGCTTGCCGGTGATCAGTTCCTGGTATTTGATGATGAGAAAAAATCACGTCAAGTAGGAGAGGCGCGACATGCCAAAGCGGTTCAGGAAAATCGCAGTGAGCAAACAAAAGTAAGCCTGGATGATTTGTTTGACCGCATTAAACAGGGACAAATGAAAGAAATCAATGTCATCATTAAGGCGGATGTGCAAGGATCAGTGGAAGCTTTGGCGGCTTCTCTGAGAAAAATTGATGTTGAAGGGGTTAAAATCAATATCATCCATACCGGCGCCGGTGCAATCAAGGAATCTGATGTAATTCTTGCATCTGCCTCTAACGCCATTATTATCGGTTTCAATGTTCGACCGGATGTGAATGCCAAAAAAGCTGCAGACACGGAAAAAGTTGATATCAGGTTGCATCGCGTTATTTACAAGGCAATTGAAGAAATTGAAGCGGCAATGAAAGGTATGCTTGATCCGGAATACGAAGAAAAAGTAATTGGGCAGGCCGATGTCAGGGAAACATTCAAGGTCTCCAAAATAGGTACAATCGCTGGATGCTACGTTACAGACGGCAAAATAACCCGTGATAGTGGTGTACGTCTAATCCGGGATGGCGTAGTTTTATATGAGGGAGAAATAGACTCCCTAAAGCGGTTTAAAGACGATGTAAAAGAGGTAGCGCAAAATTACGAATGCGGCATAACAATTAAAAACTTTAATGATATTAAAGAAGGAGATGTTATTGAAGCATTCGTTATGCAAGAAATCGAGCGCAAATAAAATCATCACATGCTAAGACCAAGGGATGACACCTGAAGGAATAATAGGTAAAATTAGAGGTGAAAGCATATGAACAATCTACGCGCCAATCGTGTTGCAGAACAAATGAAAAAAGAACTTGGAGACATACTGTCAAGAAAAATCAAAGACCCAAGGGTTGGTTTTGTTACAGTTACAGATGTGGAAGTAACCGGCGATCTTCAGCAGGCCAAAGTGTTTATTTCCGTATTGGGAAATGAAGAAGAAAAGAAAGACACACTGGTAGGACTGGCAAAAGCAAAGGGGTTTATCCGCTCGGAAATCGGCCATCGAATCCGTTTGCGAAAAACACCGGAAATTACTTTTGAATTTGATGAGGCCCTGGAATATGGAAATCGGATAGAAACATTGTTGCGTGATTTGAACAAATAGAAAAGAACAGGCAAACGTTTGCCTGTTCTTTTTCCGTAAAGCAATAATATTGTTTCCGGATGTAGAAGTCAGTCAGATCAAATTGCTTTCTTATTGAAAATCTAAATAATTTGTGACATCATGGAAAATGGAGGTTGGAATATGGACGGTATTTTGCCCTTATGGAAACCAAAGGGGATGACATCCCACGATTGTGTAATGAAAGTTCGGAAATTGCTTCACACAAAAAAAGTGGGTCACACAGGGACGTTGGATCCCGAAGTGGAAGGTGTTTTGCCAATATGTATTGGACAAGCAACAAAAATCGTGCCATTTCTGACAGACACCAAAAAAACGTATATAGCTGAGATGTTTCTTGGAATTGCAACAGAAACAGAAGATAGTTATGGCGAAGTAATTGCATCCAAAACAGTGAATCATTCATTTACAGAAGAAGAAATTGATGCGGCTTTAAACAGCTTCCGCGGAAAAATCACACAAATTCCGCCTATGTATTCAGCTGTGAAGGTTAACGGAAAAAAGTTATATGAATATGCCCGCCAACATATTGATGTAGAGCGTCCAAAGCGACAGGTGGAAATTTATGAATTAAAAAAACTGCCAAATAAACAGCCGTCAAATCAGGTCTTTCGTTTAAAAATAGTTTGTTCAAAAGGCACGTATATTCGCACACTCTGTGTGGATATTGGCAAAAAACTTGGTTATCCTGCGCATATGTCTGCCCTGGAAAGGATTCAAACAGGCGCATTCGCCAAGGAAGACACAGTAAATTTTGCTGAGCTGGAAAAAGCTGCGACGTCAGATGATGCAAAATTCCTGCTTTTACCTATAGTCTCCGGACTTCAGCATTTAAAAACGCTTGAAGTGGATGAAAAAACAAAGGTTCGCGTGCGCCATGGGCAAAAGCTGCCAAGACCGGACAGCATTACGTCAGCTGACCCGTTTAAGGTCATGCATGGCAACGAACTTCTGGCTGTGTATCAGGTCCACCCGGATCATCATAATGAAATTAAACCTGTTCGTGTTTTTAATGAAAATTGAAAGTGCAGGTGTCAAATGTGAGAACAATTGAGTTAACTTATCCACATACATTGCGAGTGGAGGATTTACCCGAAACGGTAGCAGCCATTGGCTTTTTTGATGGTATTCATCAAGGTCATCAAAAAGTGATTCATACCGCTGTGAAAAAAGCGAAGGAAAATAACATGGAAAGTGCTGTAATTACGTTTCACCCGCATCCAACTGTTGTACTGCGAAACGCACAGAACGTAAAATATATTACACCTTTGCGTGAAAAACAGTCTATTTTGCAAAAAATGGATGTGGACCGTGTATACATTATCAAATTTAATAAAGAACTTTCGCAATTGCCGCCCCAAGACTTTGTTGATCATTTTATTATCGGATTAAATATCAGGCATATCGTGGCCGGGTTTGATTATACATATGGTCATAAAGGCGCAGGTAACATGACGATGATGCAAGAACAAACAAGAGACAAATTCGATATCACCGTGATTGACAAAGTGGAAAGGGATCATGAAAAAGTCAGTTCAACTAAAATCAGGGAACTGATGAAATCCGGTGATATGCCGAGAGTAAATAAATTATTGCAAAGACCGCTATTTTTTTATGGAATGGTTGTCGATGGCAAAAAACGCGGCCGGAAACTGGGATTTCCAACTGCCAATATACAATCGGATAATGATTTACTTTTTCCGCGACCGGGTGTTTATGCCGTAAAGGTAATCTATAAAAATGAAAGTTATGAAGGTATGGCAAATCTCGGAACAAATCCGACATTTGCGGATGAAGGCGATATATCGTTTGAAGTGAATATTTTCGATTACAGCAATGACTTATATGGCGAGGAATTAACGATTGAGTGGTTTAAATTTATTCGTGATGAGGAAAAATTTGATTCGGCAAAAGAGCTGATCGAGCAAATGAAGCAGGATGAAAAAAATATCAGGGAGTATTTTGCTTCATTATGATTTAAATTGTAATTTCCGGATATGGCTTGCAATTTCCGGTAAAAAGTTGTAATCTATTAACGTAGAACCGTCGCTTGGCAAATCGCATCTCCGACGATTGCTAGGGGACCGGGGATTCTGATAATAATAGGAGGTGTGCCGTTATGGCCATTACAAAGGAACGCAAAAATGAAATCATTAATGAATTCAAAACACATGAAAATGATACTGGTTCTCCCGAGGTACAAATCGCTGTATTGACAGAAGAAATCACGACATTGAATGAACATTTGCGTGTTCACAAGAAGGATCATCATTCACGCCGCGGTCTAATGAAAATGGTAGGTAAACGTCGTAACTTGCTGACTTATTTGCGCAATAAAGATGTTACCCGCTACCGTGAATTGATTAAACGCCTCGGTTTGCGCCGATAATAAAAAAAGCAGGAGCAATCCTGCTTTTTTTATTTAAGTTTTTGCTACATAAAATTTACATTCCTAGCGATAAACTATAAAATGAAGGATAGGATGTTCTTTTGAAAGGAGTACAAATAGATGTCAGATGGAAAGCAACGCTTCAAGACAGAAATAGCTGGCAGGGAATTTACTGTTGAGACCGGTGAACTGGCAAAGCAAGCTGGCGGTGCATGTCTGGTGAGATATGGCGATTCAGCTGTGTTATCCGTGGCAACGGCTTCCAAGGAAGCAAAAGACTTGCCATTTTTCCCGCTTACCGTAAATTATGAGGAAAGACTTTATGCAGTAGGGAAAATCCCGGGCGGATTTATCAAGCGTGAAGGTCGCCCAAGTGAAAAAGCAATATTGGCTTCACGTCTGATCGATAGACCGATTCGACCATTATTTCCTGATGGTTTTCGTAACGAAGTACAGGTGATTAGCACAGTAATGAGTGTTGATCAAGATTGTTCAACAGAAATTGCCGCAATGATTGGTTCATCTATAGCATTAAGTATATCGGATATTCCATTTTCCGAGCCGATAGCCGGAGTTCATGTCGGACGGGTTGATGGAGAGTTTATAATAAATCCTACGGTGGAACAACATGAAAAAAGCGATATAGAATTGACAGTTGCCGGCACGAAAGATGCAATCAACATGGTGGAAGCCGGGGCTCATGAGGTTCCGGAAGAAGTAATGCTGGAAGCGATCATGTTTGGACATGAAGAAATTAAGCGCTTGATTGCATTCGAAGAAGAAATTGCCCAAGCTGTTGGAAAACCGAAAATGGAAGTTCATCTGTCCGTTCCAAACGAAGAATTGACAGCCAAGGTTGAGGCAGAAGCGGGAGATAAGCTAATTGAAGCCATTCAGGTGAAAGAAAAGCATGCACGTGAGGACGCAATCAAAGCAGTGAAAGATGAAGTGCTTGAAAAATATCAGAATGATGATGAAGAGACAGTTAAACAAGTGGGAACAATACTGGACAAGCTGGTCAAGGCAGAAGTCCGCCGCTTGATTACAAAAGAAAAAATCCGGCCGGATGGACGTAAAATTGATGAAATCCGCCCGCTGTCATCCAGGGTAGGTATTTTGCCAAGAACGCATGGGTCCGGATTGTTTACACGGGGACAGACACAGGCGCTAAGCATTTGTACTTTGGGTGCATTGGGTGATGTTCAAATATTGGACGGCTTGGATCTGGAAGAATCAAAACGATTTATGCACCATTATAATTTTCCGCAATACAGTGTTGGAGAGACAGGGCCGATGCGTGGACCAGGAAGACGCGAAATCGGACATGGTGCACTTGGCGAACGTGCGCTTGAAAAAGTCGTACCTTCTGAAAAAGAATTCCCATATACAATCCGTTTGGTGTCGGAAGTGCTTGAATCAAATGGCTCCACTTCTCAAGCAAGTATTTGCGCCAGCACACTAGCAATGATGGATGCCGGTATCCCGATTAAGGCACCTGTAGCTGGAATTGCGATGGGACTCGTTAAGTCAGGCGATGATTATACTATTTTGACCGATATTCAAGGCATGGAAGATGCTTTGGGCGATATGGACTTTAAAGTGGCAGGAACAGCAAATGGTGTGACAGCCTTGCAAATGGATATTAAAATAGACGGATTGTCTCGTGAAATCCTAGCAGAGGCGTTGGCACAAGCCAAAAAAGGACGCATGCAAATTCTAGATTCCATGCTTCAAACATTGGATAAACCAAGAACTGATTTGTCCAAGTATGCACCAAAAATCCTGACCATGCACATCAACCCCGACAAAATTCGTGATGTCATTGGACCAAGCGGAAAACAGATTAACAAAATCATTGATGAAACAGGCGTTAAAATTGATATTGAACAAAACGGCGATGTCTTTATTTCCTCAGCTGATACTGTGATGAACAACAAAGCAAAAGAAATCATCGAGGATATTGTCCGGGAAGTTGAAGTCGGCGAAATTTTCTTAGGTACAGTTAAACGGATTGAAAAGTTTGGTGCATTTGTTGAGCTGTTCAAAGGAAAAGACGGTTTGGTGCACATTTCTGAATTGCAGGAAGAGCGCACAAACAAGGTAGAAGATGTGGTGAACATCGGAGATAAAATTCTTGTCAAGGTAAAAGAAATTGACCGTCAAGGACGGATAAATCTTTCCAGGAAAGCCGCGTTGAAAGACGAACGTGCTGCCAAAGAAGAATTGAAGCAATCATGACATAAAGAGAAGCTGGTTCATATTCCAGTTTCTTTTTATTTATTATAGAAAAGTTTAGACTGCGTTAATGTCACTTTCAGCCACAGCCAAGTCCGGATCCAGCGCCCAGCAACTAGCAAATGGTTTTCGATGGGACGAGTAATCGCAGTCCCAGAGCTTTTTGATGGGGCGAGTAACCGCAATCCCAGGATGTCGCGCTTTTAGCCTGTAAGGGTACTTGCGCCTTTGTCCTTCCTCAAGCGAACTGAAATTGGAAAACCAACATAACCTGATTCCCTGCCGCATATATTTTGCAATAGGGAGGGACAGGCATATGCATCGACAATTTGTTAAATATATCCACGTCATTATATTTCTTCTATTGCTCCTTACAACATGGAATAGTTCGTACAATCCATTTTTAGACCAAAATATCAAAAATAATAAAAATATAATGGAAACGATGAAACATGATGATCCACTTTATCAAGAGATAAAATCCAAGAGCAAGCAATTTAATCAGTCTCCGCAAGATGCCTATATTGATCGCGTTTGGAAAAAAACACCTGGGTTAAACGGTTTAAAAGTGAATGTCTCCAAATCCTATGAACAAATGAAAGAAGATGAACAGTTTGACGCAAACAAACTTGTTTATGATCAGATAAAGCCCAAAGTAACGCTTAAAGATTTACCTGCATCACCTATATACCGAGGTAATCCTGATAAAAATATGGTTGCATTAATGATAAACGTTTCCTGGGGAACGGAACACATTCCGGATATATTAAAAACTTTGAAGGAAAATAACGTTAAAGCGACGTTCTTTATTGAAGGGAAATGGGCCAAGGAACATGCAGAGTATGCCAAAATGATTGCCAAAGAAGGGCATTTAATAGGCAATCATGCATATAATCATCCGAATATGGCGAGAATGTCCAGCCAGCAGATAACAGAGCAAATTACAAAAACAAATGAAATCATAGAAGCGATAATCGAAAAGAAGCCGAGGTACTTTGCGCCGCCTAGCGGAAGTTTTTCGGATCAGGTCGTTCAAGTTGCCCATCGCTTACAGATGGAAACAATTCTTTGGACAGTTGATACAATTGATTGGAAGAAACCTTCCGTTTCTGTTATGATGAATCGGGTAATGAGCAAATTACATCCCGGAGCAACGATACTGATGCATCCAACCCCATCTGTATCAAAGGGATTGGATCCGTTAATCAAGGGAATCAAAGAAAAAGGATATAAACTGGGAACACTTGATAAGCTATTGTCACCGGAAAGATAAAGTTAAAAGCGTTATGGGAGGAAAAATTGTGGTAGAA
Organism: Tigheibacillus jepli; assembly: GCF_030732005.1. Classification (GTDB taxonomy): domain Bacteria; phylum Bacillota; class Bacilli; order Bacillales; family Amphibacillaceae; genus Tigheibacillus; species Tigheibacillus jepli. The sequence continues at coordinate 11,430 of NZ_JAROCA010000019.1, forward strand.
AGACATCATTGCAAAAACGGCGTACGCGTAGTGCTGGAACCAATTAAGTCGGTGCGTTCAGTCACGATCGGTGTATGGGTTTTAACAGGTTCCATCAATGAAAACGAAAATAACAACGGTATTTCACATTTTTTGGAGCACATGCTATTCAAAGGTACAAAAACGCGCACACCGCAAGATATTGCAGAAGCCTTTGATTCGATTGGTGGGCAAGTGAACGCATTTACGTCAAAAGAGTATACTTGTTTCTATGCGCGGGTGCTTGATACGCATAAGGAATACGCTTTGGAAATTTTGGCGGACATGTTTTTTAATTCGACATTTGATGAAAATGAAATGGAACGGGAAAAAAAGGTTGTTTCCGAGGAAATAAAAATGTATGAGGATACGCCGGATGATATTGTGCATGATCTGCTGGCACGTGCATCTTTTGGAAAGCATGCACTTGGTTATCCAATTTTAGGAACCGATCAACATCTGCAGTTATTCACACCGGAAACAATGCATAGCTATGTGTACAATAATTACACGCCGGAAAATGTCGTTGTTTCCGTTGCAGGCAATGTTGATACAGCATTTATAAAAACAGTGGAAACGTATTTTGGCAGCTATCAATATGATGGCCATCGCCATAAGGTTGACAATCCAGTTTTCATAGCCGACAATATTAATCGTGTAAAGGATACCGAACAAGCGCATCTTTGTCTCGGTTATGAAGGTTTTCCAATCGATCATGATAATATGTACAGTTTAATTATCGCCAACAACGTTCTTGGCGGTAGCATGAGTTCGAGACTGTTTCAGGACGTAAGAGAGAAGCAAGGCCTGGCTTACTCCGTCTTTTCGTATCATTCTTCATTTTTGGGCGCCGGGCTGTTGACAATTTATGCCGGTACGGGAAAAGACCAGCTTCCAAAGCTGCGGACAGTTATTTCAGATACGATTGCCAAATTTGTTGAAAATGGTTTGACAGACAAAGAATTAAAAAATAGCAAAGAGCAACTGAAAGGAAGTATGATGCTCAGTATGGAAAGCACAAACAGCCATATGAGCCGTAATGCAAAAAATGAATTGTTGCTGCACAAGCATCGTTCATTGGATGATATGATTGCCGAAATCGATGCTGTTACCCACGAAAGCGTGAAGGAAGCAATCAATCAAGTCTTTTCGAAAAAACATGCAGAGGCATTAATTGCTCCTGAAATGAATTGATATTTACAACAACCCAAAAGTTGGACTTACGTCGGCTTTTGGGTTTTTTGCTGTTCCAGGTAAAGAAAGTCTGAAATTGGGCTGTATTAATGTTATTTGCTATGACAGCCACGTCCAGCTCCAGCGCCCAGCAACTAGCAAATGGTTTTCGGTGGGACGAGTAATCGCAGTCCCAGGGCTTTTTGATGGGGCGAGTAATCGCAGCCCCAAATGGTTTTCGATGGGACGAGTAATCGCAGTCCCAGGACGTCGCGCTTTTAGCCTGTAAGGGCACTTGTGCCTTTGTTATTACAACTGGAAGCCTTTTATCCATTGGTTGGTGGAGGCATAGGCAGGTCCAGCTAGCGGTTTTGGGACCAACGAAGAACCTACCCCCATGCCAAGGTAATGCATGCTTGCCAGATGGAATGCATATATTAATACAACAAGCAGTTTTAGGGGGGAGATTTTTTGCGGTATACGGAAATCAGTGGAAAAGAAATTGTCAATGTCTCACAGGGCATGCGATTAGGTGTATTGGGGCAAACCGATTTGGAAATTGACCCGCGTACAGGGCAAATCAAGGCATTTATCGTTCCAAGTTATAAATGGTTCGGATTAAAGAAGGAAGGTGACGAAGTTAGGATACAGTGGGAATCCATCAAAAAAATTGGAGAAGACATGATTATGGTGGAAATGGAATAAGCAGTGAAACTGGTTGCATACCGGTTTCTTTTTTTTGTTGGCGGAAAAAGCACTCTCCGGTGAATTTATCATAAGCTATATAGAAATAACCTATAAATCCCTGGAGTTCAGCCAGGAATTTTTTATGTACGGTATGGAGGGTGATTGTCATAAGTAAATTGATTGCGGTCATTGGTGGTGATGCCAGATATATTGAACTGATACGCCAATTAAATGCATTTGGTGAATTCACGACAAATATTTTAGGTTTTAATAAACTGGACCAAGGATTTACAGGGGCAAAACATATTGACTTTGCTGACTTTGATCACGAGCGGACCGACGTGGTAGTTCTTCCCATTACAGGAACACAAAAAGATGGAAAGGTAGAAACTGTATTTTCGGATGAGCAAATCATTTTAACAAAAAAATGGTTTGAAAAGTTTCAAAAGACAACGCCGGTTTTCACAGGTATTTCAAATGCGGAGTTGGATGAAATGGTCAAAGGTACAAATGCAAAGATTATTCCATTGCTTGAACGGGATGATGTTGCAATCTACAATTCCATTCCCACGGCGGAAGGAACCATCATGATGGCAATGGAACATACCGATTATACAATACATTCATCGCGGGTCATCGTTGCGGGTTTCGGAAGGGTTGGCCATACAGTTGCGAATAAGTTTTCCGCACTAGGAGCAAAGGTCTCCGTAGCAGCTAGCAGTATACACGATCTGGCTAGGATTACGGAAATGGGGCTAAATGCCATTCCCCTGGATGAACTCGCTTTGGCAACCTCACAGTGCGATATCTTGATTAATACCATTCCGGCGCCTGTTATTGATAAAGAAGCCATTTCTCATTTGCCGCACCATGCTTTGATTTTTGACCTGGCATCAAAGCCGGGGGGAACGGATTTTGATTACGCGAAGCAACGTGGGATAAAGGCGATATTGTCTGAAAGCTTGCCGGGAATTGTTGCACCAAAAACAGCAGGAAAAATTCTTGCTGATGTCATTATCCAAATATTAATAAAAAGGGAAGGGATAAAATGAGTTTACAAGGCAAAAGGATCGGATTTGGAGTGACTGCTTCCCACTGCACGTATGAAGCAGTCTTCCCGCAAATGGAGAAGCTGATGGAAATGGGAGCCGAAGTTGTTCCGGTCGTTACCTATAACGTTAAAAATGTGGATACGAAATTCGGAAAAGCAAGTGACCATATTAGAAGAATGGAGGATATTACCAATAAAGAAGTGATCGCGACAATTCCTGATGCCGAGCCACTTGGCCCAATCGCTCCTTTAGATTGCATGGTAATCGCTCCTTTGACCGGCAATTCAATGAGCAGATTGGCCAATGCCATCACAGATTCTCCTCCATTAATGGCAGCGAAGGCGACAATGAGAAATCAAAAGCCGGTCGTTCTTGGGATTTCCACAAATGATGCTCTCGGGCTAAATGGCGTTAATCTCATGAAATTAATGGCGAGCAAACTCGTTTATTTTATTCCATTCGGACAGGATGATCCGGTTAAAAAACCGAATTCACTTGTATCGAAAATGACGTTATTGCCTGAGACAGTAGAAGCCGCTTTAAATTATCAACAACTCCAGCCTGTGCTTATTCCTTTTCAGGACTGAAAATGATATGATAATGTAGTAGTTAAAATGTATAATGGAATCGATGAAAAGAGATATAGCACGGAAGGGAGCAACTCCAATGGGGAAAAAATCAGCATATCGTGTGGCGGTGGTCGGAGCAACCGGTGCAGTGGGAGAAAGGATTATCGATTTACTGCATCACACAAAGATACCACTGGGATCATTGAAATTGTTAGCATCATCCCGATCTGCAGGAAAAACAGTCACGTTTAAAGGAAAAGAGATTAAAATAGAGGAAGCAACTCCAGAAAGCTTTGAAGGTGTAGATATTGCACTTTTTTCAGCTGGTGGGTCTGTATCCAAAAAGCTGGCACCCGAGGCAGTGAAACGAGGCTCGGTTGTTATTGACAATACAAGCGCATTTCGTATGGATGAGCAAGTCCCTTTGGTTGTCCCTGAAGTTAATGCCGAAGATATAAAAGCGCATCAAGGAATCATAGCAAATCCCAATTGTTCCACCATTCAGATGGTGGCAGCATTAAAACCGATTCAAGACGCATTTGGTATTTCACGCGTCATTGTGTCGACCTATCAAGCTGTTTCAGGCTCCGGTACTTCTGCAAGTGTGGAACTGGAAAAACAAGCAAAAGATTATTTGGCGGGAAAAGAAATGGAGGCTAGCATTTTGCCTGTGAAAGGGGATAAACGGCATTATCCAATCGCTTTCAATGCCTTGCCGCAAATTGATGTGTTCGAGAAAAATGGCTATACGTTTGAAGAAATGAAAATGATTAATGAAACAAAGAAAATTATGCATATGCCACAGTTAAAGGTCTCTGCAACTTGTGTCCGCTTGCCGTTTTTTCGTTCGCATGCCGAAAGTGTCTATGTAGAAGTGAATGAGCAAGGTTTAACTGTTGCGGATGTTAGGAAAATATTAGAAAATGCGCCCGGAATTATCGTACAAGATAACCCGTCCCAACAGGAATACCCTACTCCATTAACAGCTGAGGGGCATAAAGAGGTGTTCGTTGGCCGTATCCGTAAAGATCCTGATGATGAAAGAGGATTTCATTTGTGGGTAGTTTCTGACAACCTGTTAAAAGGTGCAGCATGGAATACAGTGGAAATTGCTGAACAATTAGTTGCAAACAATAGTCTATGACAGTCTTTTATACAAGGTAGAGGTGTACGTTAAACATGCAGATTTTGGTGCAAAAATTTGGTGGCACGTCTGTGCAGAATGGAAAGAACAGGGAATTTGTCATCAACCATATAAAAGAAGCATTAATGCAAAAATATAAATTGGTAGTTGTTGTATCAGCTTTAGGTAGAAAACCAGATCCTTATGCTACCGATTCATTATTATCATTGATTGGTTATCCAGCGAGCAATACTTCCAAAAGAGAATTGGATATGCTTATGGCTTGCGGTGAAACGATTGCTGCAGTTGTATTATCAAACGAACTCAAAAAGCAGCATATCAATGCAACCGCGCTAACCGGTGCCCAAGCGGGGTTTATTACGAACGATGATTTTACCCAGGCAAAAATAAAACATGTAAAAACGGATCGTATCATGGATGAGTTTGAAAAAAATGATGTGGTGGTCGTGGCAGGATTTCAGGGTCAAACAGAAACGGGAGACATCACGACCATCGGCAGGGGCGGAAGCGATACGAGTGCTGCTGCCCTAGGTGCAGCACTTGAGGCTGAACGGATTGAAATATTTACGGATGTAAACGGCATTATGACTGCAGATCCACGTATGGTAGAAAGGGCATGTCCACTTGACGTGGTGACCTATACGGAAATATGCAATCTTGCCTATCAAGGTGCAAAAGTGATTCATCCGCGGGCAGTGGAAATTGCGATGCAGGCAAAAATTCCTATGCGCGTGCGTTCGACTTACGCGAAAGATGGCGGAACACTTGTCACTTCATCAAGGTCACTGGAAGCGGGAATGGATATAAGCGACAGACCAATCACCGGCATTGCCCATATGTCGGCAATTTCACAAATCAAAGTGCCCATGAAAGAGGGGGTTAATCGTCAGTCAGAGGTGTTTAAAGCAATGGCTGATGCGGGTATATCCGTAGACTTTATAAACATTTCCCCAACAGGTGTCGTCTATACTGTCCCGGAAGTATTGACTAACGATGCGGTGCAAATATTGAAGACCCTTGGGTTTCATGCAGAGGTTACAAAAAAATGTGCGAAGGTTTCTGCAGTAGGAGCAGGAATGACCGGTATCCCGGGCGTTGCCTCAAAAATTGTGCAAGCTTTAACAAAGGTGAATGTACAAATATTGCAGTCGGCGGATAGTCATACAACGATTTGGGTGCTGATATACGAAAGAGATTTAAAAAAGGCAGTCAATGCACTGCATGAGGTTTTTGAACTTGGGAAGATGAGCGAACGTTCGACGATGGTGAAAGATGAAAGAAAGGTGTTGGAATCATGAAATTCGGCAGTGTATTAACAGCAATGATCACTCCTTTTGATCAGAAAGGAAATATTGATTTTTCCCAAACGACAAACTTGGTTGAACATTTATTATCTAATGGAACGGATGGCCTCGTGATCGCCGGGACTACCGGAGAATCCCCAACGCTATCCCATGAAGAGAAATTGCAGTTGTTCAAACATGTAGTGGAAATTGTTGATAAGCGGGTGCCGGTCATTGCGGGTACAGGCAGCAATAATACCGCAGCTTCCATAGCATTGACCAAGGAAGCGGAAGATATTGGCGTAGATGCTGCAATGCTTGTCGCTCCTTATTATAATAAGCCCGATCAACGCGGCTTGTTTGCGCATTTTGCTGCAATTGCAAATGAAACTTCCTTGCCAATTATACTGTATAATATCCCGGGAAGATCCGTTGTGAAAATGGATGCGGATACGATTATCGCATTGAGTGAAATCCCGAATATTGTGTCTGTAAAAGAAGCAAGTGGTGACTTGGACCAAGCAGCAGAAATAATTGCGAAAACGGCTGATGATTTTTCCGTTTATTCGGGTGACGATGGTCTCACTTTGCCTATGATGGCAATTGGCGGTGACGGCGTAATATCCGTTGCGTCACATGTCATTGGTAACGAAATGCAGTCGATGTTAAAGGCGTTTCGTGCCGGTAAAGTCGACGAGGCGGCTGCAATCCACCGACAGCTTTTGCCGGTAATGAAAGGTTTATTTTTTGCTCCTTCTCCTACGCCCGTAAAGGCAGCCCTTCGCATGCAGGGAATTGAAACTGGCGGTGTCCGGCTACCTTTGGTCGAACTGAATCAAGATCAACTTGCACAGCTTGAAAAGATAGTAGGCAAATACGTTTATTCGAAATAGAAGAACCATCCAGCACATCTTGCTGGATGGTTTTTTAAAGCCACTAGTGGAGCATCACAAAAGTTCTATCCGAATCAAATATATGAGCGGCATTAGATGTAGACAAAAAGTAGTTAGCTTTATGCAAAAACTGTTGATTGGAACGGAAGGCAGAGTAGCGGGCACGGCCTCTGCCTCCTTGCACTGGCGAAGGGATAAGTGAGTTTGGCGCAAAGCCCGCTTTTAGTCGGCCCTCCTCTTTCACTTTAGCTTGCGGGGTCTTCGGACTCGTGCTGGGACTGCGATTACTCACCCCACCGAAAACCCATTATTCCCCCGGACAAGGAAGGCTTCGGCAGCGTTACATCGCACGTAGAAGAGTGTTTTTCTTTTTTAAAGAGTCGCCTCCTTGCGTTCTAATCAACTGTGTATCGTCATAATGAATGCAGGATTACGTATTTTGTAGCTCGGATTATAAATAAATTGATGTACAGTTGGGGTATTCAGAAATTTACCCTGTGGTCAAATTAAATTTATGGGATTGAACACCCACCAGCAAGTGGAATATGCGAGACTCCTGCGGGAAGAAAGGCCTCGATGAGACCCCCGCAAGTGCGATAGCGCTGAGGAGGCTCATTGGCCGCCCGCGGAAAGCGAGTATATTCCATTTGCGGCGGTTGGAGCGCATATTCTTGTTCACATTCTCAAGGAACACCAGTTTTATTTACAAGGTTTTGGAAAGGACTTTTGAAACATTGCACTAGTTTTAATTATCCATGATAGTTCCGCACAGGTTGAACATACTAAAGACAAATTGAGCAAAATGATTAAGGAGTGTTCATGCATGGATAAATATAAAAAAGAGCCAACATATCAAAATAAGGAACAGGAAGAACAGACAGAACCAGACCAAAACAATGCTTCTTCCCTGGTGGAAAAAATCCAGCAACTGGGTCAGACGAACGTTGTACAAGCTCCCGATACAAATGTTCATGTGTTATCCATTGTTGGACAGGTTGAGGGGCATATCCAGCTTCCTCCGCAAAATAAAACAACAAAATATGAACATATACTGCCACAGTTAATTGCAATTGAACAAAACCCAAAAATTGAGGGACTTGTCGTCTTACTCAATACAGTTGGCGGGGATGTAGAGGCGGGCTTGGCATTGTCGGAAATGATCGCTTCCATGTCCAAGCCAACAGTGTCTATCGTCCTTGGAGGCGGCCATAGCATTGGGGTACCAATTGCAGTATCCACAAACTATTCATTTATTGTACCAACAGCTACGATGACCATCCATCCAATCCGTTTAACGGGAATGGTTATTGGGGTTCCACAAACATTTGAATATTTGGAGAAAATGCAGGAAAGGGTTATCCAATTTGTTGTGGGCCATTCCAATATCAAGGAAGAACTGTTTAAGGAATTAATGTTCGCAAAGGGTAATCTCACACGGGATATTGGTACGAATGTGGTAGGAACGGATGCAGTAAACTACGGATTAATCGATGGAGTGGGCGGCGTAAAAGATGCAATGGTAAAGGTCAATGAACTCATTAATTTAGCGAAAGAGAATGAAACGGGGGCAATCCAATGATTTTATATACCCCGCTTGCAAAAGAAGATATATTTCCAAGTGACTTATCCATCTATGCAAAAAGACAATGCATCAATTTCAAAAACAAAACACTTTACGTCGAAAAACGAAATGATGGCACATACCAATTGCTTCAACTGCTGTCTACTGATCCGAACGACTTTTTAAATGACCAGTTTCAGCCTGGAACGATTATCGAATAAATCTGGCTTCACCCTATTACCCAACCTATCAAATATGCTATACTATAAGGACATAATAGACCCTTGTCATCAATGTGGCGAGGGTTTCCTATTCGATTTAGCAAATGATAGGGGTGCAAAGGAAATGCCCAAGAAACGAAAAAAACGAAAAAGAAAACTGAATCAAAAAATAAAACATGAACTTTTAGGACTACTGTTCATATTTTTGGCTATTTTCGGGAGCGGGGCAAGTGCAATCAGTGATGGGATCATCCCTGGGGGACTGGATCATATTTTTCGTTTTTTCTTTGGAATATGGTATTTTGCTGCTTCCATTTTTTTGCTTGTAACAGGGATCGTCTTGCTTGTAAAAAGACGATACCCGGATTTTACCTATAAAAAGATGGTAGGGTTTTACATATTCTTTGCAGGTCTTCTCTTGTTGACCCATATACAGACATTGGAAAGACTTCATCTGTTGGAAGACGATATTTCGATACTCGGAGCAAGCTGGAATAATTTTTTTGCGTTTATTGATGGAAACGGTACATCCGCACAAACCGGCGGGGGCATGGCCGGTGCTTTGCTGCTGACATTCAGCTATTTCCTGTTTTCTTCTGCTGGTACGAAAATTGTCTCCGTATTTTCCATGCTGGTCGGCATCGTTTTTCTCACGGAATTTTCGATTGGTGACTTTTTCTCAAAGTTGTTTACCAGAATGAAACAAACAAATAAAAAGTTGCTAGAAAAAGTCAAACATAAAAAGGCTGCGAAAAAAGAACAAAAGCAGCAAGAGCCGGAAATACAAATGCATAATGAAGTGCCTGCTGAAACGGAGAGTGCAAAAGCGGAACCATTTATTGCCGATTTTACGGACAAGGCGTATGCAGATGATACGAAGCCGCAGGGAAAGACAAAAAAAGAAGCGGATGAAGCAGAGGACGAGCATGACAAAATATTGGATCAAAATATGCCCTTAACGGAGACGGAAAACTATGAATATATATTACCGTCCATGGATTTGCTTGCAGAACCTGTGCATAATTCGCAGCAGCGGGAAAAATCGCAAATTCAGGAAACGGTTAAGAAGCTGGAGGTAACGTTTAAAAGTTTTGGCGTGCGGGCACGTGTTACAAAGGTAAACGTCGGACCGGCAGTGACAAAGTATGAAATTTATCCGGAAGCAGGCGTAAAAGTAAGTAAGATTGTCAGTTTGCATGATGATCTGGCTTTGGCACTTGCTGCAAAAGATATACGGATAGAGGCCCCCATTCCGGGTAAATCCGCTGTCGGTATTGAAGTACCGAATAAGGAAGTAGCGATGGTTTCCCTGCGCGAGGTTCTGGGAAATACCGTTAATCAACCTTCGAAACTTTTATTCGCACTCGGACGTGACATTTCCGGTGAAGCAATTGTAGGAGAATTGAACAAAATGCCGCACCTATTGATTGCCGGGGCAACCGGAAGCGGTAAAAGTGTCTGCGTCAACGGCATTATTACAACGATATTAATGCGCGCAAAACCGCACGAAGTCAAAATGATGATGATAGATCCCAAAAAAGTAGAGTTAAACGTCTATAATGGCATTCCACATTTGCTGGCTCCGGTTGTCACAGACCCTAAAAAAGCATCCAGGGCATTGAAAAAAGTGGTTGCTGAAATGGAACGAAGGTATGAACTTTTTTCCGAATCAGGCACACGAAATATTGAAGGTTATAATGAGTATATCCGAAAATCTAATCAACACGCTGATGAAGAACAGCCTAACTTGCCGTATATTGTTGTACTCGTAGATGAGCTGGCGGACTTAATGATGGTTGCATCCAGCGATGTGGAAGATGCGATTACGCGACTAGCGCAAATGGCCCGTGCTGCCGGAATTCACTTGATTATTGCAACGCAGCGTCCTTCCGTAGATGTTATTACCGGTGTAATCAAGGCGAATATTCCATCCCGGATTGCATTTAGTGTCTCGTCACAAACGGACTCGCGAACGATACTTGATTCCGGGGGAGCTGAAAAACTTCTTGGCCGAGGTGATATGTTGTATCTTCCGGTAGGCGCATCCAAACCAACACGTGTACAAGGTGCATTCCTGACAGATGAGGAAGTTCAGCGGGTAGTGGATCATTGCATCGAGCAGCAAAAAGCTTCCTATCAGGAGGAGATGATACCAGAGGATACCAATGAATCGATTACTGAAGTAGATGATGAATTGTTTGACGATGCTGTTCAGATGATTGTCGAAATGCAAAGCGCCAGTGTGTCGATGTTGCAAAGAAGATTCCGAATCGGCTACACGCGGGCAGCCCGTTTGATCGACGCGATGGAGGATCGTGGCATTGTGGGACCATACGAAGGTAGTAAACCAAGGAAGGTCCTCGTTTCGCCGCAGTCGGAAGAAGTAACCCAATAATTGCATATGTTTTGGATGATACAGTTCCTGTCAATTCTTGGAAAATTTGGCGGGAACTGTAACTGTTTAACAGTTAAATGGGCAATAAGAAACCCCATTAATTGAAGGTTCACTTTATTACATATCACTTTTTAGGAAAAAAGATCGATAGTTTTATAGTTTTTTTAAAAATTGTCGTTTATTTCTCTATGAATAAATGATATATTTAACGATAGAGTGTTACGTTATATGTCTGAGGTCTGATCTTTTAACGAGTGAGGGGGATGAACATTGTCGATTAAGACCGATTCCCGTCATTTGTATCTTCAGGTCATTGATAAGATCAAAGAAGATATCAACAACGGAGAATACGCAGAGGGGGAAAAATTGCCGTCAGAATTTCAGTTGTCAAAGGAGCTTGGTGTTTCCCGGGCAACGCTGAGAGAGGCATTGCGGGTGCTGGAGGAAGAAAATGTGATTATTAGAAGACATGGGGTTGGAACGTTTGTCAATCCAAAACCTGTATTTTCATCCGGCATTGAGATATTAAGCAGTGTGACAAGCATGATAGAGGAATCGGGTAAGAAAGCAGCTTCCCAATTTCTGTCAACGGAAATAATGGAAGCGACTGCAGAGGATAAGAAAAACTTTGCACCAAAAAAAGTATCTCATTTGATTTCAGTTGAGCGGGTACGAACCGCCGACTCGGAACCGGTAGTATTTTGTATTGACAAAATTCCCGAGGGTATTGTTCCGCTTAGCTTGATTCCGCGGACGGATTCTTTATTTGACCTGTTGGAAAAACATCTGAAGAAAAAGGTTTCATATGCGATCAGCTACATTGAGCCAATCAGTTATCATGACAGAATCTATGATATTCTTCATTGCAGCGCCGACCAAGCCTTGCTGCTGCTGAATCAAATGCACTATACGGAAGATGATGAGCCGGTATTATATTCTTCCAATTATTTTCGTTCGGATATGTTTCGTTTCCATGTGTTGCGAAAACGCGTGTAATTTGAAAAGGCTTACTTTTGGGAGGTGGTGCCTGGAATAGAAGGCAGCGAACATGCAGATAAAAACCAAATAAAAAACAGGGAGGCGTTTAGTTTGAAAAAGCGAAATATTTTTGTGCTTATTGTTTTGCTAATTGCGTTAACACTCACTTTGGCAGCCTGTGGCAATTCAGGTAAAACAAAGGATAGCGGTGGGAAAAAAGCGGAAAAATCCGGGGAAGATGCAGATTATAAAGCCGCCATGGTAACAGATGTTGGTGGTATCGATGATAAGTCCTTTAACCAATCATCCTGGGAAGGATTACAGGCATGGGGAAAAGAACATGGTTATTCAAAAGGGAACGGCTTCGATTATGCACAATCGACAAATGAGTCAGATTACATGCCTAACCTCAACCGTCTCGTCCGTGATGATTATAATTTGATTTTTGGTATCGGTTTCAATTTGAAAAACGATATTGAAGAAGTTGCAAAACAATTCCCGGATACGGAATTCGCGATCGTGGATGACGTGGTGGAACAGCCTAATGTTGTCAGCATCAACTTTAAAGAACAGGAAGGTTCATTCCTTGTAGGCGTTGCGGCTGCCAAGAAAACAAAAACAAATAAAGTAGGATTTGTTGGCGGTGTTGAATCACCGTTAATTCAAAAATTTGAATCCGGATTTGTTGCAGGCGTTAAATCTGTTAACCCGGATATCAAAGTGGATGTACAGTATGCCGCTTCTTTTGCAGCACCTGACAAAGGTAAAATCATCGCATCAAATATGTATAACGATGGCGTAGATGTTATTTACCATTCTTCAGGCGGAACAGGAAATGGTGTATTTAACCAAGCGAAGGATATTAAACAAAATGACCCCGATCGTGATGTATGGGTAATTGGCGTTGACCGTGACCAACACGAAGAAGGCCAAGTCGGCGATCACAATGTCACTTTGACTTCCATGGTAAAACGCGTTGACATTGCCGTACAGGATGTTGCCAATAAAGCGATGGAAGGCAAGCATCTTGGTGGTGAAACATTGGAATTCGGTTTAAAAGATGAAGGTATTAGTGTTGCAATGACGAACAAGGAAGCTATGACTGATGATATCGTCAAAGCAGTAGAAGAATGGAAAGAAAAAATCCTCAATGGTGATGTTAAAGTTCCTAAAACACGTGATGAAGTAAAGGAATATGAAAAATCTTTGTAATACATGAGGAAGAGGCTGGTCAAGTCGTGGCTTGCCAGCCTTTTAAAATTTTCAAATGAAGTGGAAGAAACTTTTCTGCACTTCATTTGGCAATTTTAAACAATCCTAAGAAATATTAAATAAAAAGAGGTGACCATTGTGGGATATGTGATAGAAATGCTGAATATACGTAAAGAATTCCCAGGTATTGTTGCCAATGATAATATCACGCTGCAAGTTGAAAAGGGGGAAATTCACGCGCTGCTGGGGGAAAACGGTGCCGGCAAATCTACATTGATGAACGTTTTATTTGGTTTGTATCAACCTGAAGCGGGAGAAATCCGTGTAAATGGAAAGAAAGTGGCCATTACCAACCCGAATATCGCCAATGATCTTGGAATTGGAATGGTGCATCAGCATTTTATGCTTGTCGAACCGTTTACGGTTACACAAAATATCATTCTTGGAAAAGAACCAAAAACAAAAACCGGAAAAATAGACTTAAAGAAGGCAAAAAAGGAAATTCAGGAACTTTCCGATCGATACGGTTTAAAAGTGGATCCATCCGCAAAAATACGCGACATATCCGTGGGTATGCAACAACGCGTGGAAATATTGAAAACCCTTTACAGGGGGGCAGAAGTGCTGATTTTTGACGAACCAACTGCAGTTTTGACCCCGCAGGAAATCAAAGAATTGACAGGCATCATGAGGTCGCTTGTTCATGAAGGCAAATCTATTATTCTCATTACCCATAAATTGAAGGAAATAATGGAGGTCTGTGATAGGTGTACCGTTATTCGTAAAGGAAGAGGCATTGGGACGGTAGATGTTGCGAAATCGAACCCGACTGAACTTGCTTCCTTGATGGTTGGAAGGGAAATCAGTTTTAAAACGGAAAAAAAACCGGCTGAGCCTAGGGAAGTCGTATTAAATGTTGAAAATCTTTATGTCAAGGACTCGCGTAAGGTTGATCTCGTGAAAGGATTGGACTTGCAGGTACGCGCAGGTGAAATTGTCGGAGTTGCTGGAGTTGACGGAAATGGGCAAACGGAATTAATTGAAGCAATAACCGGTTTGCGAAAATCGGAATCAGGCACAATCAAAATTCATGATAAAAATATCACAAACCTAAAACCCCGTAAGGTCACGGAAAGTGGCGTAGGTCATATTCCGCAGGACAGACATAAATATGGGCTCGTCTTGGATTATTCCATTGCAGAAAATATGGTTTTGCAAACATACTATCAAAAACCGTATTCGAAGGCAAAAGTGTTGAACTTTAAAGAAATCACCGAAAAAGCGAAAACACTTGTAGCTGAATATGACGTTAGAACACCGAGTGTATTTACAAAGGCACGTGCACTATCTGGAGGTAACCAACAAAAGGCGATCATAGGCCGCGAAATTGATCGTTCCCCCGATTTGCTTATCGCCGTGCAGCCTACGAGGGGACTTGACGTTGGTGCGATCGAATTTATCCATAAACGTCTGATTGAAGAGCGGGATAAAGGCAAAGCTGTTTTGCTCGTTTCATTTGAATTGGATGAAATTCTCGATGTAAGCGATAAAATTGCTGTCATATTCGATGGGAAGATAGTTGCAAACGTCAAACCGGAAGAAACCGATGAACAGCAATTAGGTCTGTTAATGGCGGGAAGCAACGCAAAGGCAGGTGAAAAAAATGCAGGCGAATAATCGACTTTTCTCTATTTTGGTACCGGTTATTTCCGTTTTGCTAGGATTGATTGCCGGTGCAATTATCATGCTGATTTCAGGCCATAATCCGATAGCGGGCTATGCTGCTCTATGGCGAGGTGCTTTCGGTGACGCATATACAATTGGTGAAACAATACGGCGTACAACACCTTATATCTTGTCTGGATTGGCGATTGCATTTGCGTTTCGTGCCAATTTATTTAACATTGGGGCTGAAGGTCAAGTGATTGTTGGCTGGCTTGCGGCTGTTTGGGTAGGTTTGGCTTTTGATGCGCCAATGTATATTCATTTGCCACTTGCCTTACTGGCGGCATGGGTCGCTGGTGCGTTATGGGGGTTCATCCCCGGATTGCTCAAAGCAAAGCTTGGCGTCCATGAAGTTATTGTCACAATTATGATGAACTATATTGCACTTTATTCCACGAATGAAATCATTCGTTCCATTCTGACGAATAATCAAACAACAACAGAGCATATTCCTGCAAGTGCATCCCTGGCATCAGGATATTTGCAAAGTATAACGATGTTTTCGAGAATGCACTATGGTATTTTAATCGCGCTGTTTGCTGCAGTTGTTATGTGGTTTCTTATCGAAAGGACGACAATTGGATATGAATTGAAAGCAGTTGGCTTTAATCCGCATGCATCCCGTTATGCGGGTATGAACGTAAGTAAAAATATCATTTGGTCCATGGTGATAGCTGGTGGTTTTGGCGGGCTTGCTGGTGCAATGGAAGGTTTGGGTACATACGGAACGATAACCGTTTTAGCCAGCTTTTCGAACATTGGATTTGATGGTATCGCTGTTGCGTTGCTTGGCGCAAATAATCCATTTGGTGTGATTATTTCTGCCCTGTTGTTTGGTGCACTGAAAGAGGGCGCGGGGGAAATGCCTACCGGTGCTGGTGTTCCTACAGAACTTGTCGATATCATTATTGCCTTGATTATTTTCTTTGTTGCATCAAGCTACATCATTCGCTGGGCAATAACACGTTTTAAAAAGGAGGGGAAATAAATGATTGATATCCTAAATTCCGTTATTCCGACAGCCTTATTCTTCTCCGCCCCTTTGATTTTTACGGCTTTGGGCGGCGTGTTCAGTGAACGTTCCGGTGTGGTAAATATCGGTTTGGAAGGCTTGATGGTCATGGGTGCCTTTGTCGGGGTTGTTTTCAATCTTACCTTTGCCGATGTGTTTGGCGCCTGGACTCCATGGATATCTGTCTTGGTTGCCGCTATTATCGGCGGGATTTTTTCTATCATCCATGCCGTTGCATCCGTATCATTTCGGGCTGAACAAGTTGTCAGCGGTGTAGCCATCAACTTTTTGGCGTTGGGAATTGGCGTTTTCTTGACGAAGCAGTGGTATGACAAAGGGCAGACAGATATGGTGTCGCAACCTTTTTCATCGACGAATATTCCTGTCCTGTCACATATTCCGGTGATTGGAAAAATGTTTTTTCAAGGCGTCTACACCTCTTCTTACGTAGCCATTATCCTTGCATTTGTAGCCTGGTATGTTTTATATAAAACATCATTCGGTCTGCGGCTGCGTGCGGTCGGAGAGCATCCAATGGCGGCAGATACAAATGGTATCAATGTTACAAAAATGCGATATACCGCAGTTATTATTTCCGGTGTTCTTGGCGGCATTGGGGGTTCTGTCTTTGCGCTGACCATTGCAGCCAATTTTTCAGCAACGACCATCGTTGGTCAGGGATTTATGTCTTTGGCAGCAGTCATTTTTGGAAAGTGGCATCCATTAGGTGCGATGGGAGCAGCCTTATTCTTCGGATTTGCCCAAAGCCTAAGTATTGTCAGCGCGGGGATTCCTTATTTGAGTAATGTGCCGCAGGTCATTTTGCTAATTGCGCCATATGTATTGACGATCCTTGCATTAGCCGGTTTTATCGGACGTGCCGAGGCACCAAAAGCAAACGGTGTTCCATACATCAAAGGAAGCAGATAGTGATCGTGCCAATATATTTTTAAAAGAGCTATCCTGTAGGGCAAGACTTACAGGGTAGCTCTTTTTTGGGTACTTACAAGTATGAAATATAATGAAAAACGCAAAAATACGAGAGCGTTCGATGGTTATATGCATGCTCTTTCGTGTAAACTAGTTATCAGGGATTCATATAGTACAAAAGGAGGCAAGTGCATATGGAAGAGAAAATCAAGCGCCACAATGGATTTGTGTTGCATTTCATTCCTACCAAAAAATTTAAAACGGTTCAATTAACAGCCAAATTTCGCGCGCCACTGGAAAAAAGCACGATAACCAAACGGGCATTGTTACCCTATTTACTTCAGCAGGGTACCGAAAATTATCCAAACAGCTCGGCATTGCAACAGCAGTTGGACAAATTGTACGGAGCGGTTTTGTCGGCAAGCGGGGCAAAGAAGGGCAATGATCATATTCTGACTGTGAGACTGGAGACAGCAAACCAAAAGTACTTGCAAAATGAAAATGGTATCCTTGGAAATATGCTTGCACTCTTTCGGGAAGTTATCTATCATCCGCTTTCAAACGAAAACGGTTTTGATGAAAAAGTATTTAAAAGGGAAAAGCAAACATTCAAACAAAAAATGGCTGCTATTGCCGACGATAAAATGAATTATGCGAATATGCGGCTTGTTGATGAAATGTGCAAAGACGAAGTTTATCATTTGCATGTTCATGGCTACGAAACGGACTTGGAAAAACTGACAAGCAGTGAAACTTATGCGTACTATCAAGATGTTCTCGCACATGATGACCTGATCATCTATGTAACTGGTGATGTCGAACAAGACGAGGTGGAACAGTTTTTTGCAACACATTTTTCACGTGAACAGGTGCGGCCGGTAGCGCGCCAGCAGGAAAAATTGAAACCAATTAGCCGTGTTCAGGAAGTCATCGAAAGACAAGCAATTCAACAAGCAAAATTGCATATCGGGTATCGGACGAATATCGTGTTCTCTGATGAAGACTATCCAGCCCTTCATGTTTTTAATGGATTATTCGGTGGGTTCCCAAGCTCAAAGTTATTTATAAATGTGCGCGAAAAAAATAGCCTTGCTTATTATGCATCATCACGGATTGAAAGTCACAAAGGCTTGTTATTTGTGTTTAGCGGTATTGCTCCTGCTGACTATTCGAAAGCACGCGAGATTATTGAACAGCAATTGACTGCAATGAGGGATGGAGATTTTACGGAAGACGATCTTGCAAAGACAAAGGAACTCATTGTTAATCAGCTATTGGAAACGATGGACAATCCGGTCGGTCTCGTGGAGATTTCCTATCAAAAGGTTCTTGGAAATTCCGATATGGACCCGGAACAACTCATTGCCGCAATCAAACGGGTTACAAAAGAACAGGTTGTTGCTGTTGCGGGTAAAATACAGGAGGATACTGTTTATTTGCTGACCGATCAAGGAGGTGGACAGTAATGGAAAAGAAATATTACGATACCTTAGATGAAACAATTTATACTGATAAATTAACAAATGGGCTTAGGGTATTTTTATTGCCAAAGGCGGAAATGTCCAAAACCTATGCGATATTTTCTACAAATTATGGATCAATTGACCGGGAATTTGTCCCGATAGGAAAAACCGAGACGGAAACAGTTCCGGATGGGGTGGCACATTTCCTGGAACATAAAATGTTTGAAAAAGAAGATAAGGACGTCTTTGAGGACTTTGGCAAGCAAGGGGCTTCAGCAAATGCATTTACCTCTTTTACCCAAACAGCGTACTTGTTTTCTGCTACCAGCCATATTGAAAAAAATATAGAAACACTGCTTGATTTTGTGCAAGAACCTTACTTCTCCGACAAATCAGTCGAAAAAGAAAAGGGTATCATTGGACAGGAAATCAACATGTATAATGACCAGCCGGATTGGCAGGCTTTTATGGGAACGTTGCGAGCCCTGTATCAAAATAATCCAGTTCGTATTGATATTGCCGGTACGGTTGAATCAATCAGCCATATTACGAAAGAAGATTTATACACTTGCTATAACACATTTTATCACCCGGAAAACATGCAATTGTTTATCACAGGTAATATCGATCCGGAAAAAATAATGTCGCTTATCCATCGCAATCAGGATCAAAAACAATTTGAATCAGTGGATAATATTACGAGGAATTATCCGGATGAACCCATTGATGTGGCAATGCCGGAAAACAAAATTATCATGCCTGTCTCAACTCCGAAATGTACGGTCGGCATCAAAGTGATTCCGGATAAGGATCCAAGTGTTTTTTTAAAGCAAGACATTTTGCAGGACCTGATCATGAGTTACTATTTTTCCAAAGGCGGTCCGCTTTATCAGGAATTATATAACGCCGACTTGATTGATAGCAGTTTTTATTACGAAACGAATCTTGATCGAAGTATTGGCTATGTTCTGATCGGTTCCAATACAGAAAAACCGGAGCAGTTTGCTGCCAAAGTAAAAGAACTGTTGCATGCCACGACAAAGGAAAAATGGAATGATGAACAACTTTCGTTAATGAAAAAGAGATACATTGGCGAGCTGCTGCGCGGAATGAACTCTTTGGAATACATTGCCAATAAGTATATTCATTACCAAACATTTGGAATTGACTTCTTTGAAATTGTACCGATTGTTCAAGCATTGACAGTAGATGACATGAATGATTATGTAACAAAATGGGTCACAGAAAACCGGATTGCGGTTTGCAAAATTATGTCAGAGTAAGGTGAGTAATGGAGATGGGGAAGAATGTCTTGCTTGTTGGTGCCAGTGGCGATATCGGTAGCAGCATAGCAGAAAAACTGGCTGCGTCGGGGTACCAGCTGATTTTGCATTACAACAGCCATGAAGAAAACATTGAAAAAATTAAATCCCGTGTGCATCCTAGTTGTATTTTAATGGTCGTCCAGGCAGATTTGCGGAAACGAGCAGCGATAGAAAAGCTCATCAGCCAGCTCGTATTTCAAGTGGACCATATTGTTTTTGCAAGCGGTCAGGCATATTACGGCCTGTTTCAAGATACGTCGGAACGGCAAATGGATGAAATGCTCGCTGTTCATGTCAAAGCTCCATGGTTGATTACACAGAAGCTTCTCCCCAGCATGATTCGCAACAAGTCGGGATCTATCGTGTTTATTACTTCCATTTGGGGTGATATCGGTGCCAGTGGAGAAGTTGTCTATTCTTCGGTGAAAGGGGCACAAAACAGCTTTGTAAAGGCACTGGCGAAGGAACTTGGACCAAGCAATATATCCGTCAACGCTATTAGCCCCGGTTTTATTTCGACGAAAATGAACAGTCATCTCAGCGAGGAAGAAAGACTGGAAGTTATTTCTGAAATTCCGTTAAACCGGGCAGGAAATCCGGAGGAAATCGCCAATCTGGTCGCATTTCTATTGGAGGGCAAAGCAAGCTATATTCACGGGGAAATTATTCATATCAATGGTGGCTGGTAATTCAAAATGCCGTGCATATTCGTTTCAAAGGGTCTCATACTAATTGTGAAACTTTGAAAGGAGGATATGCCATGTCCCTAATGGATAATTTCGATACGTGGAAAGATTTTCTTGCCAATCGGTTAAATGATGCGCAAGCGCAAGGAATGTCCCAGCAGACCATCACAAATGTCGCACATGAAATTGGCGATTTTTTATCCCAGCGTGTAGATGCTAAAAATGACGAACAGGCCGTATTAAAAGAATTGTGGAATGCCGCATCTGAACAGGAACAACAAGCAATTGCCAGTGCGATGGTAAAATTGGTGCAAAAAGGGTAGAAAACGTAGAGCTGCAGTTTTTGCAGCTCTTTTACTATGTAAAAAATGAAATTGAACCAGAATTATTCATACCGCCACGCCAAAACTCCTACTTTGGTTTCAGGTTTATACACCAAAACACTGCTCGTGGTTAAATCAGATGGAAGGCCCTTCTGTTTCAAATCTGCCAATCCGACCGGAACAGGAAATAGATATATAATTCTCCAACTGCTCCAAGTTTTGATATTCTACCTTGTCCCAAATGATAGTAATTAAGTACAAATGGCCTATATATTTCCAGAATGTTCAATGATAAAATATCCCATAACCGGAGTATAACGAATATTACTCAGAATTTTTGTGAAAAGACAAGACGAAGAGCTGAAAATGAATCATACGGAGGTGATGCAATTTGAACCAAAATGAATTGCTTGGCTCTGACGCAGGAGGCGCTGTGAAGGATCAAATTCTTGAACCGGACACACTGATTTCATCACTTAAACAGCGCTCTGACAATTATAAACAACTGAGCACGCAATTTTCCAATTTGAAAAAAGCCTTCCAAAGCATTGTTGATCTGGAAAACTTCAAGGGAATGGGTGCAAACAACATTAAAGCGTTTTACAGGGCGCAAATTGAAGTTATCAATGAATGGCAGAATTTCATCAAAATGCAGCGCGAATTTCTTGATGATATTTCCAATATCATGAAAGATCACGATCTAGATGAGGAAACCTTTGTGCAGGGCTTATTTTTGGAAAATGATTTGCATAACGGCTATACCCGGGCAGTGGATATGGTCGAGACCCAAAAAGAGAGTTTAAAGGGGATTTTGGATTCCATCAGTGATATAATTTCCTTAAAGACTTTTTCAAGTGAAACATTTGAAAAACATATGAAATCGGCGAACAAAAAGCGCAAGAAAACGCTGGAGGACATGGAAGCCCTCGACAAGCGGCTCGTGGAGGAATACAGCGCTTCCGAACAGCAGCAATACCTCGTTACAGGTATGTTCAAAGCATTGCTGGATGCTACATCACAAAACGGACAGGTTAGCCCGGCAAATTTCGACCAAATTGCCTTTGAAAACAGCGATGCGTACAGTGTTAGAGATGAAGTCCACGAGTACAATGACCAATACTTTGAAGCCAAGGAAGTTCAAAAAGAGATTAGAAAGGCCAAAGCCGAGCAGGAACGAATCGAGAATATGGCTTGGTATGAGAAAGTGTGGGAATACGGAAGCACTTTCGTGGGCGAGATTTCCGGGTATTATGATTATGTCAGGGTTAAAGACGGCATTGATCCAATCACAGGTGAAAAATTATCGGAGGCTGAGCGAATTACCTCAGGAGCATTTGCGGCAGCAACCTACGTCCCATTTGTTGGATGGGGAGCGAAACTTGGCAAGGGTGTTAAAGGTGCGTATGCAGTAGGCAAAACAATGAGGATGACCAATGCCACGATTGATACGTATCGAACAGCCAAGACAATGGATTACCTTCACAAAGCGGAATATGGCATATACGGTCTCACTTCAGCGAACGGCTTCAGCGAATATATCACCGGAAAAGATATGTTTGGCAATGAATTGAGTGAGGAAAAGCGCAAAGAAGGACTGGATATGGCCATGTCCTTTTGGGGAGGTCGTGTTGCAGGTGTTGGTATTCGGAAGGCTAGTACGCATTTAAATTTGAATCAGGTGGAGAAGAATAGGAAAGTTTCAACTGGGGTTAAGGGTGTAGATAATGCTTCTGTAACCAAAAGTAATTTATATAGAGGGGATAGTTTACTTCACTCTCCAACTAGACCAAATGGAATTGGCAAACCCCATATATCGAGTTCAGGTAATTTAGTTCCAGCCAGTAAGGATGGTTTATATAAAGGGCGACAAGTTACTGTTACAGAGCATATACTTGGAGGTTATAGAAAAGGAGCTAAATCTAATAGTCCTTATACTAGTTTTACAAATAACAAAAATGTGATCGGAAATTATGGGGAAAATGCAATTGAACTTGATATATCAGCCTTAAGGAAAGATATACAGTCTGGAAAGGTAAAAGGTGTTGTTGTACTTTCTCCAAAACAAATTCAAAAGTTAATTAAAAGAGATGTTGTTTCTTCTGATTTTTGGAAGAATAGAGCAATTGACTGGACTAAAAGGGATAATGAGTATTTGATTAAAGGAGAAGTTCCAAGCCAATATATTAAGATTAAGGAGTGAGAATCTTGAAACTTTACTTTTCAAACGAGTTTTTAGGAGATATACACAATATTAGTGTAGAAGGAATGTGGATTAATGCTGAGATTATCCCTTCAAAAAATATAGACAAATTCACCGATTTTTTTGCAGCGATTGTTGATGAGGAAAATGATTTTGAAGAAACTAATTATAACGAAGAATGGTTAGATGATAGCAATTGGTATATTATTGATAATGAAAATAGGAAAAAGGGTATATACATACCCGCAGTTTATCCTAATAGGGAAATTAGCTGGAGGTGGAGATGATTATTTAGAGATTATAAAAAAACCTTGAGTGGCAAAAGTTTGATAATAATGCTAGGTCTATTGTAACTCAGTCTAAGTTGCGGTAATGTAGGCATTGTAAGAATCCTTTCTGTGGTTATTTGTGCTAATTTAACTTTAACAGAAATGGATTCTTTTTCATTTTTTGATGCTTTTTAGAAAAGAAAAGACGGAACCGCCATGCAGACAAGGGTTCAGAGACTTTATGCGTAGTTACTATGAATAATTCAGGTTGAAATAATTAATTTCTTCAAATGCAGTCCAAAATCGTTTAATATATTGTTACTTTATGATTGCATTTGCCTATGCAATTCGGTAACATGATATAAGCATGTATTGTATTTTAGAAGGTGTACATGATGAAAAAAACGGAATGGTACCTTGAATATGAAATTTTGATTAATCGTCCGGGTTTATTGGGTGACATTTCCTCGCTATTGGGCATGCTTTCAATCAATATCGTAATGATAAATGGAGTAGAAAATGCCAGGAGGGGACTGTTAATCCTTACGGAATACGACGAACAAATTACACGATTGAAATCAATACTGGAAACAATGGACACAATTGATCTTATTAAATTGAGAAAGCCGAAATTGCGGGATAAATTGGCTGTCAGGCATGGCAGATATATTCGCAGGGAAACGGAAGAACCAAAAATCATTCGGTTTGTTCGGGATGATTTGGGGATATTAGTAGATTTCATGGCGGAGTTGTTTAAACAAGAAGGGCATAAACTGATAGGAATAAGGGGAATGCCGAGGGTAGGCAAAACCGAATCTGTTGTAGCGGCAAGCGTTTGTGCAAACAAACGCTGGCTGTTTGTTTCCAGTACGCTGCTAAAACAGACTGTCCGTAGTAAGTTAATTGCGGGGGAATACAGTCCTGACAACATTTTTATTATTGACGGAGCTGTCTCAAAACGACGCTCAGATGAAAGGCATTGGCAGCTTATCAGAGAAGTGATGCAGTTGCCTGCCATCAAGGTTGTAGAACATCCGGATGTTTTTATCCGGGGAACGGAATACAATATGGATGATTTTGATTATATTATCGAGTTGCGCAGTAATGAAAACGAAGAAATCATCTACCCGGAGGTAAAAGAATCAGGCTTTTCGCAGAATGACGGATTTTCAATGTTTGATTTTTAAATGGACGGTGTTAGTTATGGGAATCGGTGCAAGACTAAAGGAAGCCAGGGAAGAAAAAAATATCTCCCTGGATGAGTTGCAAGAATCGACAAAAATACAGAAAAGATACTTAACCGCAATAGAGCAGGAAAATTTTAAAATTTTGCCGGGAAAATTTTATGCAAAGGCTTTTATTAAGGAATATGCCCTTGCAGTCGGTTTGGATCCTGCTGAATTAATGGAAACATACCAGGAAGAAGTTCCTAAACCGGAAGAAAACCATGAAGAAGAGCAATATACCAGAATACGTACGCGAAAAGAACATCACGCCCAAAAAAGCAATGCAGTATTTTCTTTGATTCCAATGATTATTGTTGTTGTTTTGATAGTAGGTATTCTTTTTGCAGGATGGTATTTTTACCAAAAAAACATTTCCAGTTCCAAAGGAGATACAGAGTCACCTAAAGAGGACAATGAAATTATCATTAATGGTCCAAACGATGATGAACAACAGCAAGCTAAAGATTATGACGAAGACGAGCAAAGCGAAAATAAGGACAGCAACAAATCGGGTGATGCGGATACAGATAAAGAAGAAAATCAGTCGGAATTGAAACTGGTAGAGACCGGATCCGGCTCCAGACCTGAATCTGTTTTTGATTTGGAAAATCCAGATGATAAATTAACGGTGAAGTTGGAATCAACGGACAATACATGGCTTCAGGTGAGCAACGGGGAAGGTGAAAATAAATACTATGATTCATTGACCAGTGATAAATCTCCGGTTGAATTGGATATGAGCGGAGACGACGAAATCTATTTCAATATTGGCAATGCTTCAGCGCTTACGATAACGATCAATGGGCAAGAACTCGAATATCCGCTGGATCCCAAGCAAAATGTCGTCCAGAAAATTAGGGTGCATGTTAAAAAATAATCTTTTTCTTTAAATCCCTTCCCAATATTATTCGGAAGGGATTTAAAGCCTTATCTATGTATTAAACTCAGGAGGCAAACAAAAATGAATGTACCGAATAGAATCACATTGTCACGTATACTTTTAATTCCGATATTCATCATTTTAATGTCAATAAACGTTGACTGGGGCAGCTGGGATATCGGCGAAAATAATCTCCCCGTTATTCATTTTGTTGCAGGTTTATTGTTCATTATTGCATCCATGACAGACTGGATTGATGGATATTATGCGAGAAAATATCATTTGGTAACAAACCTGGGAAAATTTATGGATCCGCTGGCAGATAAACTGCTTGTTGCAGCTGCGCTTATTTTACTGGTAGAAATGGGTGTCGCTCCTGCATGGGTTGTCATCATTATTCTAAGCAGAGAATTTGCGGTAACCGGGTTGCGTACGATTGCAGCTGGGGAAGGAATTGTACTTGCTGCCAGCAAGCTTGGAAAATTGAAAACATTAACTCAACTGATTGCAATCGCTTGCCTTTTGTTGCATAATTTTCCTTTTTCCTTTATTGGTTTTCCATTCGGCCTAATAATGCTTTATATCGCATTATTTTTCACTATTTTGTCCGGTGTGGATTACTTTGTTAAAAACTGGAATGTAATGAGGAATTCAAAATGACGGGAACCAAAGCTGAAATCATTGCTGTTGGCACAGAATTGCTTCTTGGCCAAATTGCGAATACGAATGCACAATGGATATCCAAGCAATTGGCAGAATTGGGTATTGATGTCCATCACCATGAGGTAGTTGGTGACAATCTCGGGCGTGTGGAAGCTGTATTTCAACTTGCCTCCCAAAGATCTGATATTATCATCGTCACAGGAGGACTCGGACCAACTGACGATGATTTGACGAGGGAAGCTTTTCAGCTTGTTAGTGGACTTGAGATGCATGAACATAAGCCTTCAATGGATAAAATAGTCGCTTATTTTCAAAAACAAGCAAGAACGATGACACCAAATAACCGCAAACAGGCACGCATTTTCAAGGGGGCGGAGGTCCTGCCTAATAATGTCGGCATGGCACCGGGGATGATTGTTTCTCATCACCAAAAAACCTGGATTTTCATGCCCGGGGTGCCAAAAGAAATGAAAGCGATGTTTTCCGATAATGTTGTACCTTATTTAAAAGAGAAATTTGAACAGAAAAATATCATCCGTTCCTTGGTCTTGAATTTCAGCGGTATCGGCGAATCACAGCTTGAACACGAATTAATTGATTTAATACGCAAACAAAAAAATCCGACAATCGCACCACTGGCCCAAGAATATGGTGTAACACTCAGGCTGACAGCGAAGGAAAAAACAAAGGAAAAGGCGGAGCAATTGCTGACAAATATGAAAGCAACAATTCTGGACCGTGTTGGAGAATATTACTATGGGGATAATGCCATTTCTCTGGAAGAAAAAGTTGTCTCCACGCTAAAAGAGAAAAAATGGCGCATTGCTTCAGCTGAGAGTCTGACAGGAGGGATGTTCGCAGAGACAATCACCTCTGTAGCCGGCTCTTCGGCAGCATTCCGCGGGTCGGTTGTCAGCTATGACCCGATCGTTAAACGAGAGATTTTGCATGTGAGTGAAAAAACAATCAAGCAGTTTGGTACCGTCAGTAAATCATGTGCATCTGAGATGGCCGCAAATGCGGCAAAACTGTTGCAGGCTGATATCGGCATCAGCTTTACAGGGGTTGCCGGCCCGGACAGTCTTGAAGGAAATCCGGTGGGAACGGTGTTCATAGGCCTTGCAAATAGCAAGGGAATCATAAAAGTAGAAGAATGTCATTTTGCGGGAAGTCGACAGGACGTTCGAAATAAATCCGTGAAAAAAGGATTGGAAATTTTAATGAAATATTTAAATGCATGATTTTTTTGCTGAAAAATCGCATAAACAGACGTGAATTCATTGAATTAAGTCCATAAAATCAATTTTTGATAAAAATAATGTGTGAAAAACACAAGAACGTTTATTCGTTTTTCGCTTGGCAAAAGCAAAAAAACAATGTATGATGGGTATAGACAATCAAAGGAGGTAGTCTCGTTGAATGATAGAAAACAAGCCTTGGACAGTGCGTTGAGACAAATCGAAAAGCAATTCGGCAAGGGCTCCATCATGAAACTTGGTGAGCAGGCAGACAAAAAAATCGCTACGATTTCCAGCGGATCGCTGGCTCTGGATATCGCGTTAGGTATCGGAGGTTATCCAAGAGGACGCGTTATTGAAATTTATGGACCTGAATCTTCCGGTAAAACAACCGTTGCGCTGCATGCGATTGCCCAAGCCCAGAAAAAAGGCGGACAAGCTGCGTTTATTGACGCGGAGCATGCACTGGACCCAACGTATGCACGGGCACTTGGCGTTGACATAGATGAGCTATTGCTTTCACAGCCTGACACGGGGGAACAGGCGCTGGAAATTGCCGAAGCGTTAGTGAGAAGCGGTGCGGTGGATATCATTGTGATTGACTCTGTTGCAGCACTTGTTCCAAAAGCGGAAATCGAAGGGGAAATGGGTGATTCGCACGTTGGCTTGCAGGCACGTTTGATGTCGCAAGCATTGCGAAAACTATCCGGTGCAATCAATAAGTCAAGAACGACCGCTATTTTCATCAACCAAATTCGTGAAAAAGTAGGCGTTATGTTCGGAAATCCGGAAACTACTCCGGGAGGACGCGCACTGAAGTTTTACGCTTCCGTAAGATTGGAAGTACGCCGTGCGGAATCATTAAAACAGGGAACCGACATTGTTGGAAACAGGGCAAAAATCAAAGTGGTGAAAAATAAAGTTGCTCCACCATTTAAACAAGCCGAAGTTGATATTATGTACGGAGAAGGTATTTCACATGAAGGTGAAATTCTGGATATCGGATCGGATTTGGATATTGTAGAAAAAAGTGGCGCTTGGTATTCCTATGAAGGTGAAAGACTTGGCCAGGGACGAGAAAATGCCAAGAAATTTTTGAAAGAAAATGAAACGGTTCGGGATACAGTTTATCACGCTATCCGCGATCATTATCATCTGGATGAGGATAAAGAAGAGGCTTCAGGCGAACCGGAACAGGAAACGCTTGATGTATAATAAATCTAGAGACGTTAAAAATGGTTATATTTCAGAAAAAGCCTTTGCTATTTTTTAGCAAAGGCTTTTTGCTAAAAATCAAATTTTTTTGTTCTATTCATCAAGAATTTTGACGTTTTCTTGACATTGGTTCTTCAGCCAATTAAAATTAATATTGTATAATATTATATTATCATTATACAGTTTGATTTTTATTCATTGAAAATGGTACATGCCGACATAATGAATGTAAAATTTCATAGCAATAGGAGGTGAAAAATCGTGGACAATCCCTTTATCATCTCCATTTTGCTTGCCGTCATCCTAATCGTCGGTATTGTTGTTGGTTATCTGATTCGTAAATCAATTGCTGAGGCCAAAATATCAAGCGCGGAGACCTTGGCCAAACAGATAGTTGAAGAAGCAAATCGAAATGCGGATGCCGCCAAGAAAGAGGCACTTCTTGAGGCGAAGGACGAAAACCACAAACTTCGTCAGCAGGCAGAAAACGAACTGCGCGAACGACGAACTGAATTACAAAAGCAAGAAAATCGCCTGATGCAAAAAGAAGAAAATCTGGACAGAAGGAGCGGAACGCTGGATAAGCGTGAGCTAATGCTGGAGAATAAAGAGCAGTCTCTGGCTGAAAAACAACAACAAATTGAAGAAATGGAAAGCAAAGTGGAAGCCATGCTAACTGAGCAGCAAACTGAGCTTGAACGTATTTCCGGATATACTACTGACCAGGCGAGACAAGTTATTTTAGATAGGCTTGAAAAAGAATTAAACCATGAATCTGCCTTAATGATTAAAGAAGCTGAAAATGAAGCAAAAGAAGAAGCGGATAAAAAAGCAAAGTCGATTCTTTCCTTGGCCTTGCAGCGCTGCGCTGCAGATCATGTTGCTGAGACAACCGTATCAGTTGTAAATCTGCCAAATGATGAAATGAAAGGACGTATTATTGGAAGAGAAGGAAGAAATATACGTACACTTGAAACACTGACTGGTATTGATTTAATTATTGATGATACACCAGAAGCGGTTATTTTATCTGGTTTTGATCCAATACGAAGGGAAATTGCTCGTATTGCTTTGGAAAAGCTTGTTCAAGATGGCAGAATCCATCCTGCGCGTATTGAGGAAATGGTGGACAAAGCCAGACGTGAAGTTGATGAGCATATACGGGAATTCGGAGAAGAAACGACTTTTGAGGTTGGTGTACACGGGCTTCATCCGGATTTGATAAAAATACTCGGACGCCTAAAATATCGTACAAGCTATGGTCAGAATGTATTAAAGCATTCAACGGAAGTTGCTGTATTATCCGGATTGTTGGCTGCTGAACTTGGTGAAGATGAAACATTGGCTAGAAGAGCAGGACTCCTTCATGATATCGGAAAAGCAATTGATCACGAAGTAGAAGGAAGTCACGTTGAAATCGGAAAAGAACTAGCCATGAAGTACAATGAAAATGAAGTAGTAATCAATGCGATTGCTTCCCATCATGGTGATGAAGAACCAACATCCATCATCTCTGTTCTTGTCGCTGCGGCGGATGCATTGTCGGCAGCCCGACCTGGAGCAAGAAGCGAAACATTGGAAAACTACATTAAACGTTTGGAGAAACTGGAAGAGATCTCCGAGTCATTTGATGGTGTGGAGAAATCATTTGCTATTCAAGCGGGTAGAGAAATTCGCATTATCGTCAAACCGGACGAAATTGATGATTTAGAATCAGTTCGCATCGCACGCAATATTCGCAAGCGCATTGAAAGTGAATTGGATTACCCTGGGCATATCAAGGTAACTGTAATTCGTGAAACAAGAGCAGTAGAATATGCAAAGTAACGATAAAAAATAAAGTGGACGATGTGTTCCACTTTATTTTTTTGACATTTTGTATAAGATAAGAGAAAGATTAATTGTTAGATAAGGGTGTTATAAATGAAAATATTATTTATTGGTGACGTGGTCGGTTCACCTGGGCGGAATATGGTAGAACAATATTTGCCATCATTAAAGGAAATGTATAAGCCGCAATTTACCATTATTAATGGGGAAAACGCGGCAGCGGGCAAAGGCATCACCGAAAAAATTTATAAGCAGTTTTTGCAATGGGGTGCTCAGGCCATTACAATGGGCAATCACACATGGGATAAAAAAGAAATCTTTGAATTTATCGATGATGCAAAATACATGATCCGTCCGGCAAATTTTCCCGAGGGCAATCCGGGTAAGGGGATGGTATTTTTAAATGTGAATGGGCTTGAAATTGCGGTTATCAACATGCAAGGCAGAACATTCCTTCCTGCCATTGACGATCCATTTCGGAAGATCGATGAATTAATTGAAACGGCAAAAAAACGGACAAACATCGTATTTATTGATTTCCATGCAGAAGCCACAAGTGAAAAAGAAGCAATGGCATTCTATGTAGACGGAAGGGTAAGCGCAATTGTAGGGACACATACGCATGTGCAGACTGCCGATGAACGGGTGTTGCCCAAAGGAACGGCTTATATTACAGACGTTGGTATGACAGGGCCTTATGATGCGATATTGGGTGTGGAAAAGGAGACGATTTTAAAAAGGTTCCTTACCAATCTGCCTGTGCGCCATGAGGTGGATAAACAAGGAAGAGCGCAACTGAACGCTGTGCTGGTATCAGTTCACGACAAAACGGGTCTTGCAACGGATATCGAAAGAATATTGATTAATGAAGATCACCCTTTTTTCGCAGATTAACTGGCGATAATCGGCGCTAATTGAAGTTTTACTTTATGCCATTTAAAAAGCTGGATTTGGCTGAGGAGATTAAAGATTGTTTGCATGCGGAATGAGTATTTGGGAATAAGGTATCGACTCCAAGAATATAGTAGCAATAGAACTATAACAGTAAAACGAGGAGGTACTAGCAATGGAAATATTAAAAGTGTCAGCTAAATCAAATCCAAATTCAGTAGCAGGCGCACTTGCAAACGTATTAAGAGAACGTGGCTCAGCGGAAATCCAAGCAATTGGCGCTGGTGCTTTAAACCAGGCCGTCAAAGCAGTTGCGATCGCCAGAGGATTCGTTGCTCCAAGCGGCGTAGATTTAATTTGCATCCCTGCTTTCACCGACATCATGATTGATAACGAAGAGAGAACTGCCATCAAATTGATTGTTGAACCTCGGTAGCCATGTTTCATCCATATGAAAAAAATCCTGAACCTTCCTGATGGGAAGGTTCTCGTTGTTTCCAAGCGATTATTGGTGAAAATTTGCCAATATACGCCGGCATTCATTATAATCATTGTGAAATTGGTGGAAAGGCTTTATACTGTAGTAATGGATGAGAACATATTTGCAACCTTGTTAACATAGAGAAAGGAGTAGCCTTATGAACGAGAAACAGCGAAAAGAACAGGCACAAATCAAACAAATGGATCCTATGGACAGAAAATCCACGCAGGAAAAACCATTATCTGAAAAAACTACTGCCGATTTCGCAAAATATTTTGAGCACACTTATCAGGTGCCCGATATTAAAAAGGCCAGAAAACGTGGACGTGAAAAGGTCAACGTTCATTATGATTTTGAATTAGATGAAGACATGCGGCATATTGGGGAAGGTAAAAAGTTCCTCATTCGTACATACGGCTGTCAAATGAATGAGCACGATACAGAAGTGATGGCAGGGATTCTAACGGAAATGGGCTATGAAGCTACGGAAGAAACCGAAGAAGCAGATATTATTTTGCTAAACACCTGTGCAATCCGCGAGAATGCCGAAAATAAAGTGTTTGGTGAAATCGGCCATCTAAAACCGTTAAAACTTGAGAAACCGGATCTGATTCTAGGCGTGTGCGGCTGCATGTCCCAGGAAGAGTCCGTCGTCAATCGAATTATGAAAAAACACCAGTTTGTCGATCTGGTTTTTGGAACACATAATATTCATAGATTGCCACATCTGATTAAGGAAGCCATGTTCGGCAAAGAACAGGTCGTAGAGGTATGGTCCAAAGAAGGAGACATCATTGAGAACCTGCCAAAGGCGCGCAAAGGAAAAATTAAAGCGTGGGTCAATATCATGTACGGCTGTGATAAGTTTTGCACGTACTGCATCGTACCAATGACACGCGGCAAGGAGCGCAGCAGAAGGCCGGAAGATATCATTCAGGAAGTCAGGCATTTGGCTGCCCAAGGGTACCAAGAGGTCACGTTGCTCGGCCAAAATGTTAATGCATATGGAAAAGATTTCGAGGACATCGATTATACATTCGGTGATCTGATGGATGATATGCGTAAAATTGATATTCCGAGAGTTCGCTTTACAACATCCCACCCAAGGGATTTCGATGATCATTTGATTGAAGTCTTGGCCAAAGGTGGCAATTTGCTGGATCACATTCATTTACCGGTGCAATCCGGATCGAGTTCTGTCTTGAAACGGATGAATCGGAAATATACCCGGGAAGAATATTTGGAACTGGTTGCCAAAATTAAAAAGGCGATGCCAAATGTTACGTTGACAACAGATATTATTGTCGGATTTCCGAATGAGACGGATGAAGAATTTGAAGAGACGATGACATTGATGGAAGAAGTCGGCTTTGAGGCGGCATATACCTTCATTTATTCACCACGTGAAGGGACACCTGCCGCCCGGAAAAAAGATGCGATTTCCAATGAAGTCAAAAAGCAACGTTTGTATCGCCTAAATGAGCTTGTTAATAAGCAATCGGCCGAGGCGATGAAGGGATATGAAGGAAAGACAGTAAAAGTGCTTGTTGAAGGTGAAAGTAAAAAAGATGCAACGGTTTTGGCAGGCTACACGGAAAAAAATAAGCTTGTTAATTTTAAAGGTCCAAAATCCGTCGTCGGCAAAATCGTCGATGTCAAGATCGTGAAAGCAAAAACATGGTCATTGGATGGCGAATTGATTGAAAATATGGTCGAGGTGAAATAACATGGCAAAATATAGTCGCGAGGATATTTTGACAGAAGCAAAAAAATTGGCAAATATGCTGGCAAATATAGAAGAAATCGATCGCTTTAAACAAGTTGAAGCAAAATTGAACGAAAATAAAAAAGTACAAGATAACATCACAAGAATTAAAGCATTACAGAAACAAGCGGTCAATTTTCAGGCGTACGGCAAAACCGAAGCATTGCAAAAAGTAGAAAAGGAATTGGACCGATTGCAGGCTGAATTGGATGAAATTCCGGTCGTAGCCGAATTTAAGGACACACAAATGCTTGTTAATGATGTATTGCAACTGATTACTGGCACCATTGCAAGAGAAGTTACGAATGAAGTAATCCGTTCGACTGACGGGGATATCCTTGCCGGGGAAACCGGTTCGAAGGTAAAAGCTCGTTCCGGAGGCTGCCATTAAAATATTATCCGCTCTGATGCTTTTATAGTATCAGAGCTTTTTTATGGATAAGAAAGGGAGTATAAAATTGGGCTGTATTTATGTCATTTGCTATGACAGCCACGTCTGGCTCCAGCGCCCAGCAACTAGTAGGGTTTTTTGTTGGGGCGAGTAATCGCAGCCCCAGAGTGCTCCAGTTTGTACGTTGCTAAATGGGAACTTGCGCCTTTGTTCTCTTACCTTATTTTAAAAATGTATCGGTTGTCTTTTTCCAATGTATTAGCTTTGGGCTTTTTATCAGGGAATCGCTATGCACTTTAGGTGTTTGTCTTGCATAAAATGACTATGAAAAAAGAGGAGGTAAATGATTGCTATGAGTTTTTTGGAAAAGGACTATCGGGAAATCATTACAAAAGCAGTTTGTGGCAAAGGAAAAAAATTCACTCAGGAAACTCATTCCGTTACACCGTCACATAGGCCTACCAGTATTTTGGGCTGCTGGGTCATCAATCATCTCTATAATGCCAAGAAAAAATCCGAAGATGCCGTAGAAGTAAATGGCACCTTCGACATCAATATTTGGTATTCCTACAATGACAATACAAAAACAGAGGTCGTCACGGAACGTGTGACATATTGCGATATCGTCCCATTATCCATCAAAGATGATCATTGTATTAGTGACGAATATGATGTCATTTGCAAGGTTACACAACAGCCAAATTGCCTGGAATGCAAAATAGCCGGAAAAGGTCACAAAATCAATGTTGATATCGAACGAGAATTTTTAATTCAGGTAATCGGGGAAACCAAGATTTACGTTCGCGTCGATCATAAGGGTCCAGATAACGATGATGATGACGATGATGTATGGGATTTTGCAGTAACGGATGATGAACTGGATAGTGTAAATCCTGATTTTGTCGAATCAAAAAGCAAGGATTAAAGGGCTTGCGGGGAAATGGAGACCCCGCAGGTTTTTTGTTATAAAAGTGTACAGGCGGGTCACGAGCCAACTCGCTTGATGTGAATTACCCGCAGATCCCCGATAAGTTTGCAATCCAGGGTTTATCCAGTTAATAGTTTAAACTTATTTTATGTTATAAGAGAGTATAAAATTCAGGCTGTATGAACGTCATGTCATTTTTGGGTGACAGCCACGTCCGGCTCCAGCGCCCAGCAACTAGCAGATGTTTTGATGGGGCGAGTAATCGCAGCCCCAAAGTGCTCCAGTTTGTACGTTGCTAAACGGGCGCTTACGCCTTTGTTCTGGGTGCGAAGGTTGAGTTATGTTATAATAACAAGATGATAAAGGCATTTTGGGGGAAAAAGCATGGCAAAGCAAACACCAATGATGGAACAATATATGAAGATTAAAGCAGAATACAAAGACGCATTTTTATTTTTCCGTCTCGGCGATTTTTATGAAATGTTCTTTGATGATGCTATCCAGGCAGCCAGGGAATTGGAGATCACGCTTACAAAACGGGGTGATGAAATCCCGATGTGCGGGGTACCTTATCATTCCGCGGCAAGTTACATAAAAAATTTAATTGATAAAGGCTATAAAGTTGCCATCTGCGAACAAATGGAAGATCCAAAAAAGGCAAAAGGCGTTGTAAAGCGTGAAGTAATCCAACTAATTACACCTGGTACAATTATGGATTCTAAGATGCTGCAAGAAAAAAATAATAATTACATTGCAAGTCTGTCCGATTTTGAAGATGGGACGTATGTCATCGTCTACCACGATTTGTCTACCGGTGAAAGCAGCCTAGCATCAGTATCTGATGGTTGGGACGCTGTTATACATGAGTTGTACAACCAGCCGGTCAAGGAAATTGTTGTAGCATCCACGCTTGGATCTGAACAGCAACACCAATTAAAAAGCAGACTGCAGGTGGCATTATCATATCAGGATGAAGTCAATTTTAATGCCGAGTACCGTGCTTTGTGCGAGGATTTAAGTGATCACAGACTGCTTACAGCCTTTAGCCGTTTGCTCAATTACATTCAACATACACAAAAACGTTCGCTTGACCATCTGCAAAAACCTGTTGTGCTCGCATTAAAAGACTACTTGACTTTGGATATGTATTCCAAACGCAATTTGGAATTAACGGAGTCTATTTTGCGTAAAAAGAAACACGGCAGCCTTTTATGGGTACTTGATAAAACTGTTACTGCCATGGGTTCCAGAATGCTGAAAAAATGGCTGGAACGTCCCTTGCTTCATCGAAAACAAATTGAAAACAGATTGGATATTGTATCCGGGTTCTACGATGATTTCCTGCAAAGGGACCAATTGCGCGAAACATTAAAGACTGTATATGATTTGGAAAGATTGGCAGGTCGCATATCTTATGGCAATGTAAATGCCAGGGATTTAATTCAGTTGAAACAGTCACTGGAAAAAATACCGGTCCTGAAAAATATTTTGTCGGATTTTAATCAGCCATTAATCCATCAGCTGGCAGAACAAATGGTTATGCCATCCGAGTTGCTTGCGCTTTTGGCAAAAAGCATTGTTGACGATCCGCCTATATCTGTAAGAGAAGGTGCCATCATCAAAGATGGTTACAATGCCCAGCTTGATAAATTCCGCTATGCAAGCAGGAATGGGAAAAAGTGGATTGCTGAACTGGAACAAAAAGAAAAAGAAGAAACCGGCATAAAATCATTGAAGATTGGCTACAATCGTGTATTTGGTTATTACATCGAAGTTACAAAGGCAAATCTGAAGTTTTTGCCTGAAGGCAGATACGAGAGGAAACAAACATTAACAAATGCCGAGCGATTTATCACTCCTGAACTTAAGGAAAAAGAACAGCTGATCCTTGAAGCAGAGGAAAAAAGTGTTGATCTGGAATATGAATTGTTTGTGTCCATTCGGGACGAAATAAAAACTTACATCCCCCAATTGCAAAAACTTGCTGCTGCAGTTAGCAAGGTTGATGTATTGCAGGGTTTTGCCACTGTCAGTGAGGAAAATAATTATAAACGGCCGCATTTTGATGACGAACGTTTAGTAATTAAAAATGGTCGCCATCCAGTGGTGGAACAGGTGATGAAAGACGGCTCCTTTGTTCCGAATGATATCAGCCTGGATTCGAAATCAAATATACTATTAATCACAGGTCCGAATATGTCCGGAAAAAGTACGTATATGCGGCAGCTTGCGCTTATCATTATTATGGGGCAAGTCGGCTGTTTCGTTCCAGCGGAAGAAGCACAGTTAATTGTATTTGACCAGATTTTTACCCGTATTGGCGCGGCGGATGACCTTGTATCAGGGCAAAGCACTTTTATGGTAGAAATGCTTGAAACAAACCATGCACTACAGCATGCAACCGATCGCAGTTTGATTTTGCTCGATGAAATCGGGCGGGGAACGAGTACGTATGATGGCATGGCACTTGCTCAGGCTATTGTAGAATATATTCACAATCATATTCACGCCAAAACGTTATTTTCAACACATTACCACGAATTGACGGCTTTGGAAGCAACATTGCCGCATTTGAAAAATGTCCATGTACGGGCAGAAGAATATGAGGGAAATGTGGTGTTCTTACACCAAATTAAAGACGGAGCTGCTGATAAAAGCTATGGCATTCAGGTGGCCAAGCTCGCCGAATTGCCGGAAAACCTGATTGAAAGAGCGACAATACTGCTTCGCGAATTCGAAGGTACAAAAGATAATGATGATGAAGTTGCTGCAACAATAGCGCCTGATTCTTTACCCGAAAGTGCAGCTGAAGAGCAAACAAGCCAATTATCATTTTTTGCTGAAGAAGAGGCTGTGCCAACACGTAAACCATCGAAGCGGGTTAATGAAGTAATTGATAAATTAAAAGCATTGGATCTTTTTGATATGACTCCGATGGATGCCATGAACGCGTTATACCGCTTGCAAAAATCCTTGAAAAAATAATGATGGAATTAACGAAACTTTTTGCTGGGAAGTGATCACACATGTCTATCAAATTGATGCCGGAATTACTGGCTAACAAAATTGCAGCGGGTGAAGTAGTAGAAAGACCGGCATCGGTAGTAAAGGAACTGATTGAAAACAGCATTGATGCACACAGCAGCTGGATCAAGGTCGACCTGAAGGAAGCCGGACTTTCGCAGATTATGGTTACGGATGATGGCGATGGCATGTCGGAAGAAGATTGCGAAATGGCTTTTTTGCGACATGCGACAAGCAAAATAACGAATGAGTCTGATTTATTGCATGTGAAAACACTTGGATTTCGGGGGGAGGCACTGGCAAGTATCGCTTCCGTCAGCAGGGTGAATATCCAAACATCAAAAGGGACCGAAGCGGGAACCTCATTGGCCCTGGAAGGCGGGAAAGTCATTGCCAAAAGCAAATGTGATGCAAGGAAAGGCACTGTTTTTACTGTAAATGATTTATTTTATAATACACCTGCCAGATTGAAATATATGAAGACGATCCATACGGAACTGGGACATATTACGGATTTATTAAACAGAATTGCCTTGGCGCATCCTGACATTCGTTTTGAGGCGACACATAATGGCAAAGTATTGTTTAAAACAGCCGGCAGCAACGACCAACTGCAGGTAATCGCAAAGGTTTATGGCGTGGGCGTTGCGAAAAAGATGATTGCTATTAAAAAAAACACACTGGATTTTTCCATTCATGGGTATATCGCAAAGCCGGAAATAACCAGAGCATCCAG
The DNA here is from genome assembly GCF_030732005.1 of Tigheibacillus jepli. GTDB lineage: Bacteria > Bacillota > Bacilli > Bacillales > Amphibacillaceae > Tigheibacillus > Tigheibacillus jepli. The sequence continues at coordinate 49,817 of NZ_JAROCA010000019.1, forward strand.
AAACTATATTTCGATTTTTATCAACGGTCGTTATATTAGAAGCATTTCATTGACGCATGCGATTATCCGAGCTTTTCATACATTACTTCCGATTGGCAGAAATCCGTTAGTTGTGATTAATATCGACATGGATCCGGTTTTGGTAGACTTTAATGTGCATCCTGCAAAATTGGAAGTACGCTTCAGCAAGGAAAAGGAGCTTGTTTCCCTGCTTGAAGAAACAATTAGGCAGGCGCTTCGCGAGCAATCGCTCATGCCTGAAATAACTCGGCATGCTCCAAAACCAAAACCATCTGTACAGCATACGTTTGACTTTTCACAACCGTTGGCGACCAATGAAAATGAGAATTTGAACATAGATAGCCATTCGAATAAAGAAAATTTATCTTCTTCCATGGGAGAGGTGCAACACACACAAACGTTTCAACAAGCATTTCAAGCGCCGCAAGCAACGCATGAAGGAAAGCAACAGTTTACCTCGGCGTATACCGGAGTGGATGAAGAACAAACAACACATGTACAAATAGAAAATGAGGATGTCTATCCGGCTGATAACCTTCAGCTGCCAAAAGAGGAGACAGGTAAAAAGGAAAGAATCCCAACGATGTATCCAATCGGACAGTTGCATGGCACTTACATTCTGGCACAAAATGAAACGGGCTTTTATATGATTGATCAGCATGCCGCCCAAGAAAGGGTAAAATACGAATATTTCCGTGATAAGCTGGCCAATCCGGTAAATACTGCCCAAGAATTGCTATTACCAATGACTTTTGAGTTTTCACAACAGGAAGCTATATTTATCGATCATAATCAAGAAAAGCTAAAAGAAGTCGGTTTGTTTTTCGAGCCTTTCGGTAATCAGACATATGTCATTCGCTCGTATCCAAACTGGTTTCCGGAGGGCTATGAGGAAGAAGTCATCCGCGAGATGGTCGAGCAAATTATGCAAGATGAAAAAATCAATATTGAATCGATTCGCGACGATGCCGCAAAATTGATGTCATGTAAGGGATCCATCAAAGCAAACCATTATTTGAATTTGCAGGACATGACACAGCTCCTGGAAGCGTTAAGACGTTCGACAGACCCATTCACCTGTCCGCACGGCAGACCAATCATTGTGCATTTTACAACCTATGAATTGGAAAAAATGTTCAAAAGGGTTATGTAAATGTATAAATAACTTTCATTTGGCAAAGCTGTTAGTAATTTTGGACACGATGGAAGTGGAGTGCTTTTATTGGAGAATCAATCGTTAATCAATTTTTTGAACCAGCAGCTTTCCAATCAATTTGTTATGTATATCAAGCTCCATCGATATCACTGGTTTGTCAAAGGACAGCATTTTTTTGGGCTTCATCAACAATTTAAAAAAATGTATGAAGAAACGGCTGTTCAATTAGATGAACTGGCAGAGCGCATACTGATGATAGGCGGAAAACCGCTTGCTGTGATGACTAAGTATGTTGAGCAAGCTTCTCTCCAAGAAGCTAGCGCAGATGACGAAGAATATGAAATCATGCAGCAATTATTAGCCGATTATGAGCAAATGTCAGCTGAGATACGGGAACACGGATTTGAATTGGCGAAACAATGCAAGGATGAACCTACACTTGATGTATTGGTTACATTGACAGCAACATATGAAAAATATATTTGGATGCTTAAGGCATGGCAAAAAGAAAATAAGAGCAAATCATAAGCTAATAGGGGAAGTATCATGAAACAGAAGGTAATAGCAATTGTTGGTCCGACAGCTGTCGGGAAATCAGACCTGGGCATTGCGTTAGCCAAAAGATTGAACGGTGAAATTATAAGTGGCGATTCCATGCAAATTTATAAGGGTATGGATATTGGAACAGCCAAAATCACAAAAGATGGACAACAAGGCGTCAAACATTATATGATTGATATTAAAGAGCCATGGGAGTCTTTTTCCGTTGCTGACTTTCAGGAACTTGTAAGGAAATATATTCACGTGATTGCACAAAAAGGCAAAGTTCCCATTTTGGTAGGCGGCAGTGGACTTTATATTCAAGCGGCGTTATTTGACTACCATTTTAGCGAACAAAAGCGGGATACAACCTTCACTGAAAAGATGGAGGAACAAATAGAAAAAAAGGGTATTGCGCCATTTTATCAAAAATTGATGGCAATAGATCCACAGCAAGCGGATAAAATTCACCCAAACAATCATCGCCGCGTCATACGTGCATTGGAAATTTATGAAACAACCGGGATGACCATGAGCCAATATCAGCAGTCGCAAAGGCACCAAGCATTATATGATGTCCATTGGGTTGGTTTGGAAATGCAGCGTCAAGTACTGTATCACCGAATTAATCTTCGTGTTGACCAAATGATTGCTCGTGGTCTGGTTAACGAAGTAAAACAATTATATGATCAGGGGTTAGAAGACTGCCAATCCATGAAAGGAATCGGTTATAAGGAGTTTATTCCCTATTTCAGAGGAGAAATAAGCTTCGAGAAAGCCCTTGATTTATTGAAGCGTAATTCCAGGCGCTATGCGAAAAGGCAATATACATGGTTTAAGAATAAATTGGATATCCCATGGTATTGCATCGATCCACATGCAGTACCGCAAAGTTTTAGCATTATTTTTGCCGATTTAGCAGGAATTTTCCTAAAAAAGTAGAAATAATACATATAGACAGAAAAGAGGAGGATGGTTCATGGCACAGAATGTAAACATTCAGGACCAGTATTTAAACCAATTAAGAAAAGAGCATATTTCAGTGACGGTTTTTTTGACAAACGGATTCCAGCTAAGGGGTATTGTTAAAGGATTTGATAATTTCACAGTGCTGTTGGAAACAGATGGCAGACAACAGCTTATCTTCAAACACGCGATTTCAACGTTTGCACCGGTTAAAAACGTGAAAATAGAAACAGAATAAAGAAAAATGGACGCGGCCAGCGTCCATTTTTTTATAGGTAAAGAAGATATAAAATTGGGCTGTATTCATGTCATTTGCTATGACAGCCACGTCCGGCTCCAGCGCCCAGCAACTAGCAGAGGTTTTGGGTGGGACGAGTAATCGCAGTCCCAAATGGTTTTCGGTGGGGCGAGTAATCGCAGCCCCAAACTTCACGCTTCTCTCCTCGAAAAAGAAGAACGCTTTTTCTTCGTGCGATGTCAATTCGAGGGAGTTTATTCTGGCACTACGATAAGTCAACATCGGTTCGTGCCAGTCAAAGGAAGGCCGACTAAAAGCGGGCTTGCCGCCCAACGTCGGCATACCCCTGTTGCAGGGGCATGTTTCCTTTATCTCATTGCGGGGCTTTTCGGTGGGGCGAGTAATCGCAGCCCCAAAGCGCTCCAGTTTGTACGTTGCTAAACGGGCGCTTACGCCTTTGTTCTGTAATCGGGTCTTCACATAGGCATTTGTCACACGTTGCAATAAAACAACGTATACTATCGTGAATAAAGGGGTGATAAGGTGGAAACACAGAAGCTCCATCAAAAAAATGGGCAAATCAATATTGTTTTGCATAGTCAGCAGAAAATGAACGCCCAAGAAAAGAGCATGCCGAAACAATCCATCGCAAACAGCCCATTTTCACATATAGACAATGCATTTTCCTCATTTGTCGGGCTGGAGCAGTTGAAACAAAAGGTAAAGGAAGTTTACGCAACGATTGTCATTAATGAACACAGGAGTCAGTCTGGTTTGTCCAGTAAAAAACAAGTTTTGCACATGCTGTTCAAAGGAAACCCGGGTACTGGCAAAACAACCGTTGCCAGGGAACTTGCCAAAATTTATTATGATTTGAAGCTATTATCGAAGGGACATTTTATTGAGGCGGAAAGGGCGGATCTTGTCGGTGAATACATTGGCCAAACAGCCCAAAAGACACGCAATATCATTCAAAAATCACTCGGCGGAATTTTATTTATTGATGAAGCATATTCACTTGCTCGCGGTGGAGAAAAGGATTTTGGAAAAGAGGCAATAGATACCTTAGTAAAACATATGGAGGATGAGCATAACGATTTTGTTCTTATTCTAGCGGGATATCCATATGAAATGGATCGTTTCCTCACGTTGAATCCGGGTTTGGAATCAAGATTTCCATTTATTCTTGATTTCCCGGATTATTCGGTTGACCAATTGATGCAAATAGCCAAACAGATGACGAGTGAAAGGGATTACCAGTTAACAAAAGAGGCACAATGGACGCTGCGTTCCTATTTATATAGGCAAGCAAATAAGCGTGCCTATAATTTTTCCAATGCAAGATTTATACGAAATGTAGTAGAACATGCAATTCGGAACCATGCCGTTCGTCTGATGAAAAAGCAACAATTCTCAACCCATGACTTGATGAATTTGCTTCCGGAGGATTTAAACCTTGAAAAAGCCCAGACCCATTTTTGAGGTTGGGGCTTTCATTTGTTATGATGGAATAAAGGATCCATTTTACGATTGTGTAAGGAAATGAGTGAGGTAATATGCCTGAGAAAGTAATGATTATTGCAGTGAAAAAACCGGACCAGCAAGCCGACAAATTTCGTTCATCCTTGGATGAAGTGGAATCTCTTGTCCGCACAGCGGGCGGTGAAGTGAAATACGTTGCCACCCAAAACCGGATGCGCATTCATCCAGCACTTTATATTGGAGAAGGAAAAGCCAAAGAAATAAAAAATATTGCAATCGAAATGGAAATTGATTTGGTTGTTTCCAACGATGAGCTTTCTGCTGGGCAATCAAGAAATTTGAGTGACCTTTTGGGTGTTCGCTTAATTGACAGAAGTCAGCTGATTCTTGATATTTTTGCTCAGCGTGCCCGAACGAGAGAGGGTAAACTTCAAGTAGAGCTTGCTCAATTGGCTTATTTGCTTCCAAGACTGCGCGGACAAGGAACACAGTTATCTAGGCTTGGCGGCGGTATCGGCACAAGAGGTCCCGGTGAAACAAAATTGGAAACAGATCAACGGCATATCCGTCAACGGATGGATGAAATAAAGCGACGGTTAAAATCAGCTGTCAAACAGCGAGGTCAATACCGTAACAGACGCAAAAGCAATGATACGTTTCAAATTGCTATTGTTGGTTATACAAACGCCGGAAAATCAACTTTGTTCAACAGACTGACAAATAGCCTATCATTGGAAGAAAACCAGTTGTTTGCAACCCTGGACCCACTGACAAGAAAATTGGACTTGCCATCGGGATTTCAAGCTTTGGTTACAGATACGGTTGGTTTTATTCAAGATTTACCAACATCATTGATTGCTGCATTCCGTTCTACCTTGGAAGAGGTGAAGGAAGCAGATTTCGTTCTGCATGTCGTCGACAGCTCGCACCCGAATCAATTGCAACAGCAACAGACGGTGAAAAAACTTCTACACGAACTTGATGCGGATACAATTCCCGTTTTAACGGTTTATAACAAAAAAGATTTGCTGGAAGAAGAGGTTATCTCTTTTGCGCACCCATATATTGTGATCAGCGCATGGAGTGATGATGGCATCCAAATGCTGAAACAAAAAATCGAAACGGAGTTAAAAATGCTTTGGCAGCCGTATGAAATTTATCTGCCTGCGGAAAATGGAAGTGTTATTCATCATTTACGTAGAAAAAGCATTATTGTCACCAATTTTTTTGATGAAAACCAGGAAAAATACTTGATTAATGGTTACATAAAGGATGATAATGTATTACAAAGTGTTTTAAAAGGAGTAAAAGAGAAACAATGATTGAAGAAATTGCAAGACAGGCAGAAGAAGACATCAAGGAAATGCACCAAGAAATCGATCGCATCGCGGAATATAACCAAAACCGGGTATTGGACGCTTTTAAAAACCACCGCGTAAGCGAAACCCACTTTCATTCGACAACAGGTTACGGTTACGATGATGTGGGAAGGGAAACACTTGAAAAAATTTATGCAGAGGTATTTGGCGGAGAAGATGCGCTGGTAAGGCCTCAAATTGTTTCCGGCACACATGCGATTTCGACAGCCCTGTTTGGCTTATTGAGACCAGGGGACGAGCTGATTTACATCACAGGAAAACCATACGATACGTTAGAAGGTGTGGTCGGCAAGTGGGATAGTGATTTGTATAGCGGATCCCTGAAAGACTACGGGATTGATTTTCAAGAAATTCCGCTTCAAGAAAATGGTTCTGTCAATTATGATGCTGTAGCATCTGCGATTACCAGCAAAACCAAGGTAATCGGAATCCAGCGATCACGGGGATATGACAGCCGTCCCTCCTATACAATTGACCAAATTAGTGAAATGATTCACTTTGTAAAAGAGATTAAACGTGATGTTATCGTGTTTGTCGATAATTGCTACGGTGAATTTGTCGAGGAAAAGGAACCGCCTCATGTAGGTGCAGACCTCATTGCCGGCTCTTTAATCAAGAATCCGGGCGCTGGTCTTGTTCGAGCTGGCGGATATATTGTCGGAAATGAAGCACTGATTCACCAATGTGCGAATCGATTGACTGCCCCCGGATTAGGCAAGGAAATGGGAGCGACCTTCAACATGCTTCAAGAAATGTACCAGGGATTTTTCCTTGCACCTCATGTGGTCGCACAAGCAGTGAAAGGCGCTGTTTTTACAGCAAGGTTTTTGGAACTCCTTGGTTTCTCACCATCACCGCAATACCAGGAAAAGCGTACGGACTTGATACAATCGGTGAATTTTGAAACAGCCGACCAAATGATTCATTTTTGCCAGGCCATTCAGGCGAATTCACCGGTGAATGCATATGTTGTTCCATATCCATCCGCTATGCCCGGTTACGAGGATGAGGTCATTATGGCTGCCGGGACTTTTATTCAAGGCTCAAGCATTGAATTATCCGCAGATGGTCCCATTCGCGAACCGTACACTGTTTTTGTTCAAGGTGGCTTAACCTATGAACATGTGAAAATAGCCTTGAAAGAATCTGCCAGGCAATTAGTTGAAAAAGGATTTATATCTGTAAATTAGGGTATGCAGAGAGAGAATGAAAAATTAGGAGGAGTACTAACGTGGGATCAAGGTATACGAAAGAAGATATTTTAAAGAAAATCAAAGAGGATAATGTACGATTTATTCGTTTGCAGTTCACCGACATGCTGGGAACGATCAAAAACGTGGAAATACCCCTTAGCCAACTGGATAAGGCATTGGATAATAAAATGATGTTTGATGGTTCCTCGATTGAAGGCTTCGTCCGTATCGAGGAATCAGATATGTACCTGCATCCGGATATTGATTCGTTCGTCGTTTTCCCTTGGACATCTGAAAAAGGAAAGGTAGCCAGGTTTATATGTGACATTTATAACCCGGATGGAACGCCATTTGCTGGCTGTCCAAGATATAACCTGAAGCGTAACTTGAAACGCATGGAAGAAATGGGATTTACGGATTTCAATATCGGAACGGAACCGGAATTTTTCCTATTTAAACTGAATGAAAATGCTGAACCATCTCTTGAACTGAATGACCATGGCGGATATTTCGATTTAGCCCCGACCGATCTTGGTGAAAACTGCCGCCGGGATATCGTTCTAGAATTGGAAGAGATGGGTTTTGAAATCGAAGCATCACATCATGAAGCTGCTCCTGGACAGCATGAGATCGATTTTAAATATTCCGATGCCATTCGCCACTGTGATGATATTCAAACATTTAAGCTGGTGGTAAAAACAATTGCCCGCAAACATAATCTTCACGCCACTTTTATGCCGAAACCTTTATTTGGCGTAAATGGTTCCGGCATGCATGTCAATATGTCTTTGTTTAAAGATGGCAATAATGTATTTTATGATGAGTCCGGGAAGATGGAGTTAAGTAATACAGCATATCAATTCATTGCTGGTTTGCTTAAACATGCTACAAGCTTTACCGCGGTCACCAATCCAACCATCAATTCATACAAACGACTAGTGCCAGGATATGAGGCACCATGTTACGTTGCATGGTCAGCCCAAAACAGAAGTCCACTCTTAAGGATTCCGTTTTCAAGAGGACTGAGTACAAGGGTAGAAGTAAGGAGCGTCGACCCGGCTGCAAATCCGTATATGGCGATGGCGGTTCTGCTAAGCGCCGGACTGGACGGAGTTGCTAATAAAATGGATCCGCCAACCCCAATTAACGCCAATGTGTACGATATGTCCGAAAAAGAAAGAGAATCCAACGGCATTGCCAATTTGCCTGCAACGCTTAAAGATGCAATGATTGAATTGTCCAAGGATGATGTCATTGTAGAGGCAATGGGTACTCACTTATATGAACATTTCATTGAAGCAAAACAAATTGAATGGGACATGTTTAGAACAACTGTCCACCCATGGGAGCGGGAGCAATATTTAAGTATGTATTAAGCAACAAAAATCGTCCGGTTTAACTGGACGATTTTTTCGTTTTTACTCAGTCCCCAATTTTTGAGAGTAACTTATCAGCGCGTTTCTTTTTAAATGCAATCCAGCTTGTTTTTAATGATGCATATGTGCCGACTGCCGCCGCACTATAGAAACCTCCCATAAAAATTCCAGCCCAAAGATCATGCCGATGGCTTATAAAAAGTGAAATAAAAAAACCAAAAAAAGATGCAATTGTCGGATAATATTGTTTTGGTATGGGAAATGCTTTAAACAATTGCGTAAGGAGCACAATAGTCGGGACAGCAAGCATGCCATCCCAAATACTTGTATGGATAATCGGGAATTCTTCCATTTTATCTACCTCACATTCAGATACACAAGTATTATTCCCAAAACGGTTTATTTTATCACGGATGAGTATCTCGGCTATGTCCTGCCTGGAATCTATTAAAATATAAAAAAGATGCTTGCTTACATGGAACAAGCATCTTTTTATAGGTAAAGAAAGTTTAAAATTGGGCAGGATTAATGTCATTTGCTATGACAGCCACGTCCGGCTCCAGTGCCCAGCAACTAGCAGGGCTTTTTGATGGGGCGAGTAACCGCAGCCCCAAATGGTTTTCGATGGGACGAGTAATCGCAGTCCCAGGACCTCGCGCTTTTAGCCTGTAAGGGCGCTTGCGCCTTTGTTCTATTTTTTTAATCAATTGTTCGGAATAAGCCAATAACTTTTCCCAGAATAGTTACATTCTCATAGATGAGTGGAGCCATTGTGGCGTTTTCCGGTTGAAGACGGATATGGTTTTTCTCTTTGTAGAACCGTTTCACCGTTGCTTCATTGTCATCTGTCATTGCAACAACTATCTCCCCATTCTGTGCAGTGTTTTGCTGTTTAACAATGACCTTATCTCCGTCCAGAATTCCTGCTTCAATCATACTTTCTCCTTCGATTACCAATACAAAAATGTTTTCATCCGGAGTTGATACCGTCCTGGGAATCGGAAGGAATTCCTCGATATTCTCAACAGCAGTGATTGGTATACCGGCAGTTACCTTACCAATTAACGGTGCATAGAAGACCTCATCTTTCGGAATATCCTTGGCGCCAGTTGGATCAAGAATTTCAATTGCTCTTGGTTTTGTCGGATCCCTTCGAATATATCCTTTATTTTCGAGCCTGGATAAATGACCGTGTACCGTGGAGCTTGACGCTAGGCCAACCGCTTTTGCAATTTCTCTTACGGAAGGTGGATATCCTTTTGTGCTTACTTCCGATTTGATATAGTCAAGAATCGCTTGCTGGCGCTTTGACATTTTTGTCATAAGGTTACACCTCTCACATAGATTTTATTAATAATAGTTTATCATGAAATAAATAGTTAAGCAAACATTAGTTCTAAAAAACACTTGACAGGATCAAACGTTCCTGTATAATCAAAAACAGAACAAAGGTTCCGCGCAAGGGGGTGGATCGTAATGTTTGAAAAGTTATCGAAAATAGATATATTTTATTTTATAGCCTTCGCATTGTCATTGGGATTCCTATATATTTCTTTGATAATAGCTTAAATATTTGATGTTATTGAATTCCGGGATCATAAGATCGAATAGCGGCTGAAAGACAGACATGATTAATATTGGGGATGGTGCGATGAAAGCAATTATCTATTGCCGTGTAAGTACGGATAAACAAACGCAGGAATCATCTTTAAAGCGGCAAAGAGAAGAATTGCTCCTATTAGCGAAACGATTGCAAATAGACGTTGTGGATGTAATTGAAGAACAGGCGAGTGGTTATGATGTTGACAGGGATGGCGTTTTTGCAATGCTTGAGGCTTTTTCCGAAAAGAAAGCGGGAATGCTGCTTGTTCAAGACGAAACCCGTCTCGGCAGGGGGAATGCGAAAATTGCACTGTTTCACCAATTGCGTAAATTGGATGTACGCATATATACTGCCATTAACGGTGAAAGGCTAGAGTTATCGGAAGCTGATGCCATGGTGCTTGAAATTGTCAGTATTGTTGAAGAGTACCAGCGCAAACTTCATAATGCCAAAATTAGCCGCGGAATGAAAAGGGCTATCGCAAATGGGTACAACCCCGAAAAAAACATGAAAAATAAAAACCAATCTCCAGGCAAGCAACGCAAGGAATTTCCAATCGACCAGGTGGTCCGGCTGCGGGCAAAAAAACTGACCTTTGAAGAAATAGCCACTACCCTTCGTGGACTTGGGTATGACGTTTCTAAAGCAACTGTTCACAGAAGATACAGGGAATATCAAAAAACTTGATTGCACTGCTGCCAGAGAGTATGATAAGTGCGAGAGCATATGCGATATGTTCTTGCTTTTTTATTTTTATAAGCTGCTTTCAGGGAGGAAACATATGATTTCAAAGGAAAAGCTTGCACGCATCAACGCCCTTGCAAAAAAGGCGAAGCAGGAAGGCTTAACAGATACGGAAAAGCGTGAACAGAAAGCGTTGCGGGAAGAATATCTGCAAAATGTACGAAAGTCGTTTACGAACCAATTAAAAACAATGACAATTATTGATCCTGAAGGTAACGATGTGACACCAAAGAAAGTTAGGGAATTACAGGATAAAGATAGGAAACATTGATAATGCTAACCTTCACGGGACCTATGGGGTAAATATGCTGTGAACGAGTATGTAAACTTGTCACCATCATTTAAACTATTATAAAATGAAATTGGTTAGAAGAAAGGGGAATACAACATGTCGGAAAACGTGGAACAGCTATCTATCAATACAATTCGCACCTTATCAATTGATGCCATTGAAAAAGCCAATTCAGGCCATCCGGGTTTACCGATGGGTGCCGCTCCAATGGCATACGTACTGTGGACAGATTTTATGAATCATAATCCGAAGCATGCAAAGTGGTTTAATCGCGATCGTTTTATTCTATCAGCTGGTCATGGATCCATGCTGCTGTACAGCCTGCTGCATCTTTCAGGCTATAACGTCACCATGGATGATCTGAAGGGCTTTCGCCAATGGGATTCGAAAACACCTGGCCACCCGGAAGTAAATCATACAGAAGGTGTTGAAGCTACTACAGGTCCCCTTGGACAAGGATTGGCCATGTCTGTTGGAATGGCAATGGCCGAGGCACATTTGGCTGCAACTTACAACAAGAAAGAATATCAAATCATTGATCATCATACGTACGCACTTGTTAGTGACGGGGATTTGATGGAAGGAATTTCCCATGAGGCTGCATCGCTGGCAGGTCATTTGAAATTGGGTAAATTGATTGCCTTGTATGATTCTAACGACATTTCATTAGATGGTGATTTGGACCGCTCATTCTCTGATGATACACAGAAACGTTTTGAAGCATATGGCTGGCAGGTAATCCGTGTAGAAGATGGTAACGACATAAACGCCATTCGGGACGCGATTAATCAAGCAAAAGCAACATCTGACAAGCCTTCTCTCATTGAAATCAAAACGGTGATTGGATACGGTTCGCCAAATAAATCAGCATCCGCTGCATCGCATGGTTCTCCGCTTGGAGAAAATGAAGTAAAACTGACGAAAGAGTTTTACAAGTGGAATCATGAAGATTTCTATGTTCCAGAAGAAGTTTATGCTGATTTTAATGAGAAAATCGCTGTCAAAGGCGAACAAGCGGAAAGCGAATGGAAGCAACTGTTTGCAGAATATAAGAATGCTTATCCTGCAGAAGCGGAACAATTGGAATTAGCAATGGAAGGCAAATTGCCGGATGGCTGGGAGAAGGAACTAACCGTCTTTAAAGCGGGTGAAGATACGCTTGCAACAAGAGCTTCTTCCGGTAAAGTTTTAAATGACATTGCAAAAAGCGTACCTTACTTTTTCGGCGGAAGTGCAGATTTGGCAGGTTCCAACAAGACAACTATTAATGAACAAGCTGATTTCAGTGCTGAAGATAGAGCCGGAAGAAATATTTGGTTCGGCGTTCGTGAACACGCGATGGGTGCAGCATTAAATGGCATGGCTTTACACGGTGGATTAAAAGTGTTTGGCGGAACATTCTTTGTGTTTAGTGATTATCTGCGTCCGGCAATTCGATTGGCCGCAATTATGAATAATCCGGTTACGTTTGTATTTACGCATGATTCCATTGCTGTCGGTGAGGACGGCCCAACACATGAGCCGATCGAGCAGCTTGCATCGCTTCGGGCAATGCCAAATCTGTCTGTGATCCGCCCGGCAGATGGTAATGAAGTACAGGCAGCATGGCGTGTCGCATTAGAATCAACAGACCAACCAACTGCATTGGTATTGACAAGGCAAAATCTCCCTACTTTAAAAGGAACTGCTGAAACTGCATACGAAGGTGTAAAAAGAGGGGCATACGTTGTTAGCCCATGTGAAAAGGAAACAGCAGACGGCATTTTGATTGCAACAGGATCCGAGGTTCAGTTGGCTGTTCGTGCACAGGAAGCGCTCCGGGAAAAAGGATACGAGTTCTCGGTTGTAAGTATTCCTTCATGGGATCGTTTCAACCAGCAAGATGATGCATATAAGGAAAAGGTTCTTCCTAAAAATGTGAAAAAACGTTTGGCAATTGAAATGGGCTCATCATTCGGCTGGGAACGCTATGCTGGAGACGAAGGCGATATTCTGGCAATCGATCGATTTGGAGCATCTGCAAATGGTGATAAGGTAGTTGCTGAATATGGCTTTACAGTTGAAAATGTTGTAGAACATGCGGAAAATCTTTTCAAATAAAGAACAAATAGAATAAAGTATAGATTGATTATCATCCAATCCAGTAAAAAAGCAGTCCTTACTTATGGAGGACTGCTTTTTTCACATCATAAAATACTATTCGACAAAACTAGAAGGAAATTCCTCCGATAATGTGACAGGTTTTTCGCCAACAATATGGCATAATCTAACAAAGGAGGAGAAAACCATGCAAATATATTCCGTGTTCTGGGTAAAAGATGAATTTGCGCAACATTATTTTTATAAGGCAGACCTGTTAAACCGTTTTTTTAAATCGATGAATGGCAATTCCGGCGATGATCAATTGCTTGCCAAGCAATTCGATTATATTACACGTTCTTTTGAGAGAAAATCCTTCGTGGCACATGCGGAAATGCATTTAAACGGCAAACAACAGTACTATACATATGGCGACCAGATGATTATTTCTGGGAAAAAACAGGATATTTCTTTACATATATATAAAAAACAGATAAAATTTCTATGTCAGTCGTTGACTGCAGCGGAAATGCTATTATTTCCATTGCTTTGGAGCTTTCATCCTTTTTTATTTGTTACCGGCTGGAATCAAAATAATTATGGATGGATTTCTCCTTACACTAGCACTAGTCAAGTGAAATAAGGAACATCTATTGTATTCTTATTCGTGTTTTAATATACTGTATAAGAGACAACATGAAGGAGGAAAGCTTTACATGAGTTGGATTTGGGTCGTACTTATTGCAATTGTTGCTTTGATTGCCGGTATCGCACTCGGATTTTTCATTGCTAGAAAATATATGATGAGTTATCTGAAAAAGAATCCGCCAATCAATGAGCAAATGCTTCGAACATTAATGATGCAAATGGGTCAAAAACCGTCACAAAAGAAAATCAATCAAATGATGCGTGCAATGAATAATCAAATGGATAAGTAAACGGCATTCATATATATATGATGAAAACATTGTAAGCGTAAAACGCTAACCCCTCTTAAGCTGGAATAAGCCGCCAACTTGGGAGGGGTTTGCTATTGGTACTGGAAAAGTCGGTTAATTGTCATATTCATTTATTTTTATTGCCAACCAAATCTGTTATGATTAATAATGCAGTACGACAGGAGGTCTACTTGTGAATGAGATTAATGTTTTTATTGCATTTGGTGCCGGATTTCTATCATTTATATCACCTTGTGTATTGCCGCTGTACCCGGCCTTTTTATCTTACATAACCGGCATGAGTGTCGCGGAAATAAAAGAAGATAATAAAATGTTCAATAAAAAAAGCGTGATTCATACACTGTTTTTCTTATTGGGCTTTTCTCTGATTTTCATCATGATGGGGTTTGGCAGTTTGTACATCTCCCATTTTTTGCAAACGTACCAAAGTCTGATTCGTCAAATCGGTGCGATTCTGATTATTTTTTTCGGTCTTGTTATCGTTGGTATATTGAATTTTGATTTTTTGATGAAAGAAAAAAAGATCACCTTTAAAAATCGACCGGCAGGCTTTATCGGTTCATTTATTATTGGTTTGGCGTTTTCGCTTGGATGGACACCTTGTACTGGCCCGATCCTGGCTATTGTTTTGTCGCTTGCTGCTACCCAGCCAAGTGCAGGGATGGTTATGATGATAAGCTATGTTTTGGGATTTTCCATTCCATTTTTTATTTTATCGTTTTTTGTGGGAAAACTGTCATGGATTAAGCGTCATAGTCCGATACTTGTAAAAATCGGCGGCTATGTGATGATATTCATGGGAGTGGCACTATTTTTCAACTGGATGACGAAACTGACTTCGTATCTGGCGGGGCTGTTTAATTTTCAAGGGTTCTAGCTGTTGGCTATAATAAATGATGGTGGTAGAATAAATAATATTCTTTATTATATTGGTGTTGAAAAGAGTGATGATATGAATATGATTTGGATAGTCGGAAGTACATTTGTGTTTGTATTTATGGCCACAACGATGATTTTCGTGCGAATGAAAGCCGCTAAAAAACCAGCATCTGTGAAAAAAATCATCCTTCCGCCAATATTTATGAGTACCGGATCCCTTATGTTTTTATTTCCGCAATTTCATGTATCCCTTGCCGAGGTTGCTGAAGCGATTATCGTTGGCATGATTTTTTCTATCTTTTTAATAAAGACATCAAATTTTGAGGTTCGAAATCAGGATATTTATCTCATTCCCTCAAAGGCTTTCGTATTTATTCTGGTCGGACTTCTGATTGTTAGAACAGTTGCAAAGCTCGTAATGGGAAAATCCGTATCTATTGGCGAAACGAGCGGGATGTTCTTTTTGCTGGCACTTGGCATGATTGTAACGTGGCGTTTGGCAATGCTGTATAAATTTAAGAAGTTAGAGAAAAAAGTAAGAGTCGGCCAATTTATTAATGAATAGGTTTTGGGCAAAAGCAAAGAGTCGCCTATTGGCGGCTTTTTGCTTTTGTGTATTTTGCTTTCCAATTCTGACTGTAATCGGCTTTTGATGCTTCGAAGTAAGGCTGGTAAGGCGTAATGTCTATATCTTTCTTTTTTAAGGTTCTTTTTAAAATTTTATGATCCCGTTTTGGCGTGGCAACGATATATCCCTCTATAAGGATTTCTCTCGTGATTTTGCTGGCATTTTTCCGCAATGCCACTTCGCCAATTTTTCCGGCTATTGTTTGCCGGGCCACATCTCGGAATAATTCCGGTACCGGAGCAATCAGCTCTTCCAAAAGCTCCTTTTCCGGGGCTTCCCACATGTTTTTTGTTTTGGCTATGTAATGGTCCTGCCAATCCATTATTGATTTTCCATCTTCTTTGGGGAGCTGTTTTAAAAATTTCCGAAACATGAAGAAACCACCAATTGCCATTGCACCAATCATTAAAAAGCCCCAACCGACGATAAGAATTTGCGCAAAAATCGACATAAAACCACCTTTTTCGTAATTTCTTAAAAATATTATTTTATTTCTAATCGAATGTATAGTAATATAATTAGTATTATGAGTTACAATTTCTTTTTAGTTCCTACTTGACGACTACCCTCATTATAATAGGAATGAAATCTATAAACAAGTTTCATAATTGCTTGCCGTGTCTCATAGGATAGTATTACATAATTAATTGTGCTTCCTCGCTATTTAGTGTTTAGTCTAATATTTCATATAGCTGTCGATACTAGGTAAAAACTATTAAAATACCTA